>NZ_JBFAKM010000020.1:0-139176 GCF_040655695.1 Polymorphospora sp. NPDC050346
GCCGTACCGAACGTCCCCGCCGAACGACCCGGATACATCCACATCACATCGTCCGCATCCACCGCGACCAGATCCTCGAACCGGTCACCATTCACGCTCTCCGCCGGCCGATCCGGCGCCGGTGCCGGCGGGTTGCCGAAGTAGATGTAGCGGAAGCTGGACGCGGGGACCGTCCGGGTGCCGTACCCGCTCGGGGTCGCCCAGTTGTACTCCTCGATCAGCACCGTGCCGTTCGAGTTGACCCGGGCCACCCAGGCGACGTGGCCGAACGAGCCGGCGTCGGTCTGCGCGACCGCACCGGCCCGTGGCGTGCCGCTGACCGTCAGGCCGGCCCGTCGGGCGGCGTCGTCCCAGGTGTTGGCGTTACTGAAGTGCTGCCCCTTGTAGCGGTTGGTGAAATCGATGCCGAGGCGGTCGTTGAGCCGCCACGCCACGAACGAGGTGCACTGTCCCTTGTAGTAGTTCCACGGGTCGACGCCGCTGCTCTGCCCCCGGTAGGGGTAGTCGTCGACGACCGGGCCGGCATCGGCGGCGGCCGGGCGCGCGGTGACGGCCACGTCCACGGCACCGGTGGTGAACATGCTGAGCGTGAGCGCCGCGGCGAGCGCGACCACGATGGGTCGTAGCCCGGGCAGCCGTCTGGCTGTGCGTGTCAAGGTCGTACCTCCTGTGAGCGCGGGCGGGTTTGCCCAGCGCCGACGGTATGGAAGACCGGGCACACGCTGTGTCAGGTGAACACCCCACAGTCACGACACGGGGTCTGGTGCCGCGCCGAGTTCGTCGAGCGTGATCAGGCCGTCGTGGAGGGCGCGGGTGACGAGGTCGCTCTTGGTACGGGCGGCCCGGCCGACGTTGGCGTACTTGATCCGTACCCGCTCGATGTGGGTGTCGACGGTCTTGACGCTGATCCTCAGCCGCGCGGCGACGAGTTCCTTGGAGGAGGCGGCGAACCAGGCCCGCAGCACCTCCGCCTCCCGATGGGAGATCCGGGGGCGGCCCGGGTCGTCGTCACCGGCCAGCGCCCCGCCGAGCGACGGCGCGGTGTACGGCCGGCCGGCGGCGGCCGCGCGGATCGCCGGCACCAGGTGCTCCGGCCCCTCGGTCTTGGTCAGGTATGCGAGCGCGCCCAGGTTGACACACTTCAGCACGGTCGGGCTGTCCGAGTGCTGGGAGTAGACGACGACCCGGCGGCCATGGTCGGCGAGCCGGCGCAGCTCGCCGAAGGCGGGGTTCTTCGGCACCAGTTCCAGGTCGAAGATCACCACATCGGCGCCGGCGCCCGGCCCGGTCCACACGTTGGCCATCCGGGCCCGTGCGTCGATCAGTTCGATCGTCGGTCGCGCCTGCTCGCACCAGTAACGTACGCCGGCGGCGATCGCGGCATGGTCGTCGACGATCACCGCGGTGATGCGTCCGCCTGCCAGCGCACTTCCACCCATAGCTGCTCCTCGCTGCGAAACGTGTCGAGTCGTACCTGCGGTGTCACCGGCCGGGGCAGGTCCACCGGCCCGCAGTCGGCGAGTACGTTCACACAGACCAGGTCGGGTCCGCCGACCACGGTGACCCGGGCCCAGGAGGCGGCCGTGGCGAGGACCGTGAGCGGGGCCTCGGTGAGGTCGCGGCGGACCGGCGGCGGCAGGTCGGGCCACTGTCCCCGGGTGTCCAACTCCACCAGTACGCCCTTGCGGTCCGCGATGTCGGCACAGTGCCGCAGTTCGTGCAGCAGCCGGTTCGGCACGACGTCCACCTCGGCGAACAACCGCCGCATCCGGGCCGCCTCGATGGCACAGTCGTGCTGGACCCCCCGGTCGGTCGGGTCGAGCCGCCCGGTGGCCAGCCCCTCCAGCAGCGGGACCATGCTCAGGTCCAGGTCCGCGAAACGCTGCCGCCGCCGCTGGTGGGACTCGACCGCGGCGGCCTCCACCACGGCGACCTGTTCGGTCTGCCACTTCGCGGCGGCCGCCGACCGCGCGATCCCCCGGAACGCCGCGGCCGTCACCGCCATGCACAGCGGGTAGCCGATGACGCCGATCGACCCGGTCGCGAACCGGAGCACCGTGGCCCGGTCGGCGGCCGTGTTCAGCACCATGCTCGTCAACGCGATGCCCCAGTGCAGGGCGAGGAAGGCGAGAGGAACCGGCAGCGGCCGCCCGACCAGCGGCGCGAGGCCGACCCAGTTGGCCTGGCCGAAGATCCAGTCCCCGGCGGTGGCGGCGTGCCCGTACGGCAGCGCGGCGTACGACAGCACCGAGGCGGTGACCACCGTGCCGATGGCCGCCCACTGCCACCTGACCGGGGCGAGCCGGCCACGGAACACCAGCACCGCCTCGACGCACAGCACGGCGGCAAGCATCGCGAACGCGCCGGCCTGCGCCCACGCCGGCTCGTAGCGCTCCCAGTCCCGCAGCATGTTCGGCAGGCTCAGCAGCAGCAGGCCACCGGTCCCGGCGGCCAGGATCCCGATCCGCAGCCGGGCCATCAGCTGGGCCCGCGTCGTGCGTTCGATGACAGCCCGGTGCTGGTCACTCACCACGCCACTCCAGCGACACCGTGGTGCCCGCACCGATCCGGGAGGTGATCCGTACGGTGCCGCCGACCGCGGCGACCCTGCCCCGTACGCAGTCGCGCAGCCCGCGCCTGGTCGGCGCCACCCGGCCCGGCTCGAACCCCCGGCCATCGTCGACCACGTCCACCCGCAGCCGGCTGCCGTCCCCGCTCACCAGCACCCGCATCTCACCGGCGGCGGCGTGCCGCACGACGTTGTTCATCGCCTCCCGGGCCGCGTCGGCCACCGCCCGCCCGACCCGGCCGGGCACCGGCAGGACCGGCGGGGCGGAGAAGTGGACCGGCAGCCGGTTGACCGCCGCCACCTCCGCCCGCAGGAGCTCGACCAGGTCGGACCGCGACGGTGTCTGCCGGCCGTACGCGCGCAGCATCTCCAGGTCCCGCCGCGCCCGCGGTCGCAGCCAGTCGTCGTGCGCCCGGACCTGACCACCTCCCACCATCATCAGGGTGGACGCCGCCGTGTCGTGCAGTGCGTTGACGAGGTCGCGTTCGTCGGCCCGGACGGCGGTGGCGACCCGCTGCGCCTTACGGCCCGCCTCCGCCTCCAGCGCCAGCCGGTCCGCGCTCCCGGCCCCGCGTACGACCAGCGTCCACGCCGTCCGGGACAGCGTCGCGATGGCCAGCACCCAGATCGCCGCGTTCACCACGTCCGCCGCCGGCCCGGTCAGCAGCACGACGGCGAGCAGCGTTCCGGCCGCCCCCGCGGTCGCCACCACGCCGTGGACCAGCGGGGTGTGCCACTGGTACGCCACACACGCGAAACTCACCAGCAGCCGGATCCAGCCGACGTTGCCCTCCGCCGCCGCATCGGTCCAGAGGATGCTGAGGCACGCCGCCACCACCACCGCGACGTCGACCGCCGTCGCCCACAGTCCCGAACGGCGCAGCAGCCACCAGACGTAGACCGCGCTCCACACCGTCACGCCGCCGACCACGACGGCGGTCGGCACCAGGTGCTCACCGGTCGCCCGGACCAGCCCGAGTACGGCGACCGGGCCGAGAACCGCCAGCCGTACACCGGCGGCGAAGCGCCGCCCGAACCGGGACAGGAACACGACCGACTCGCCGCCCTCGACGGGCGCACCGCTCACCGCACCCGGCCCCTTCTTCTCGACCGGTCGCCTGCGGCGTTCCGGTGGACGGTCGTCGACCGGAACCCGTCGGACCATGCCGGGCACGATGGCAGCCCGTCCGCTGCCGGTCGAGAACTTCGATCAAACTCGACCAACGACGTGCCGCCGGACTTCCCCGAGGTCGCTGTCGCGGCTCCAGCGGGATCGCCGACAATGGCGGGGTGGCGGTCCAGAAAGCCAATCAGGCTCAGCCGGTCCCCGATCCCCCGCCCGGCCCCGCCGGTGCGCGTACCCTCGACGAGCTGGTCCGCCGGCTGCGCCGGCTGCACGCCTGGTCGGGCCTGTCCTACCGGGAGCTGCACCGCCGGGTGGTCCGATCCCGCCGCCGGCGGGGCGTGCCGGAGCTGCCGGCCTACAACACCGTCTACCGATCACTGCAGCCCGGCCGGAGCCGGCTCGACGTGGAGCTGGTCGAGGAGATCGCGGCGGTGCTGCGTGACCAGGTCGGCGACGCCGCGGCGGCCGGCGAGTGGCGGCAGGCATACCGGGCGATCACCGGCGGGGACGGCGACGCGGTCGTGGTACCCGCGCTCGAGACGCTCCCGGCCGACCTCGCCGAGTTCAGCGGACGCGACGACGAACTCGACAGGCTGCGTGACCCCGGTCCCGGAATCGTGGTGATCGAGGGCATGGCCGGAGTGGGCAAGACCGCCCTCGCCGTCCATGCCGCGCACCGGCTGCTCCGGTCCGGCCGGTACGGCGACCCGCAACTGGTCGTGGACCTGCGCGGCTTCGATCCCGAGCTGCCGCCGGCCGACCCGGCGGCGGTGCTGGACACCTTCCTGCGCCGGCTCGGGGTGCCCGGCGACCGGATCCACGGCCTCGATCTGGCCGGCCGGACGGCGGAGTTCCGGCGGATGCTGACGGACCGGCCGGCGCTGGTGGTGCTCGACAACGCCGCCAGCGCCGAACAGGTCCGGCCGCTGCTGCCCGACCGCCCGGCCGGCCTCACCCTGGTCACCAGCCGGGCCGAACTGACCGGCCTGCGGGTCACCCACCGGGTACGGCTGGACGTCTTCACCGCCGACGAGGCGCTGGCGTTCCTGCGCCGGGCGGCCGGCCCCGACCGGATCGACGCCGCGCCGGACACCGCCGCCCGCATCGCCGAGCAGCTCGGCCACCTGCCGCTCGCGCTCGGCCTGCTGGCGGGCCGGATCCGCGTCGACCCGGAGTGGACCCTCGAAGACCACCTGGAGCGGCTGGTCGAGCAACGCCGGACGCTCCGCCTGGACCGTGGCGTGGACGTCGCGCTGGCGCTGTCCTATCAGGGGCTGCCGGCCGAGCAGCAGCGGCTGCTCCGGCTCGTCGCGCTGCATCCCGGACGCGATCTCGACCAGTACGCCGCGGCGGCGCTCGCCGACACCGACGTGACCACCGCGACCCGCCGGCTCGACGCGCTGGTCACGGCCACCGTGCTGCGTCGACCGGCGGCCGGCCGGTACGAGCTTCACGACCTGGTCCGGATCTACGCCGGGCAGCGGGCCCGCGACGGGGACCCGGCCAGTGCCCGGCGGGCCGCGCTGACCAGGCTGCTCGGCCACTACCGCTACGCGGCGGCGCGGGCCATGGACCGGTACGCGCCGCACGAGGGGCACCGGCGGCCGGCGGTACCGGACCCGGGCGTGCCGATACCCGCGTTCGCCGACCGGTCGGCCGCCGGCGACTGGCTGGACCGGACCCGCACCAACCTGCTCGCGGCGGCGCGGTACGCGGTGGAGCAGCCGAACGGCCACGACGTACCCGAGTTCCCCAGTGACCTGTCCGGGCTGCTCTTCCGCTACCTGGATATCGGCGCGCACCACCAGGACGCCGGGATCGTCCACCTGCTCGCGAGCCGGAGCGAGGACCCGGTCCGGCGGGCCCGGGCGCTGAGCGACCTCGGTGTCACCAGCTTCCGGCTCGGCCGCTACGACGACGCCGTGGACCACCTCCGGCAGGCCCTGAGCGGGGCCCGGGCCACCGGCGACGAACGGGTCGAGGGGCGGACCCTCGGACACCTCGGCAACATCCTGCTGTGGCTGGGCCGCTACGAGGAGGCGCTGGAGTGCCACGAGCAGGCGGTCGCGGTCAGCCGGACACTCGGCGACCGGCCCGCCGAGAGCGCGAACCTGAGCGGCCTCGGCAACGTCTGCTGGCGGCTGGGCCGCTACGAGGAGGCGATCGGCTACTACCGGCAGGATCTCGACATCGCCCGCGAACTCGGCGACCGCCCTGGCGAGGGACTCACGCTGGGAAATCTGGGGGCGACCTTCGAACGGATCGGGCGGTTCGAGGAGGCGATCGACCACCACCGGCAGGCGCTCGCCATCGCCGACGAGGCCGGCGACCGGATCACCGCGGGCCGGACGCTGGGCAACCTCGGTTCCACCTATCACGCCCTGGGCAACGACACCGAGGCGCTCACGCACTACCGCGACGCGCTGGCGATCGCCCGTGACCTCGACGACCAGCACGGTGAGACCGAGATGCTCAACGGTGTCGGCAACAGCCTGTGCGCGCTGGGGCGCCCGGCCGAGGCGACCGCACACCACGAGCGGGCGCTCACGCTGGCCACCGGTCTCGGCGAGCCGTTCGAGCGGGCGCGCGCCCACGACGGAATCGCCCGGGCCCGGGCCGCGCTCGGCGAGCCCGCCGCCGCCCGTACCCACTGGAGGGTGGCGCTCGACGGCTATGCCGCGCTGGGCACCCCGGAGGCGGCAGAGGTCGCGGCCCGGCTGCGGGAACTCGACCCGGGTCCCGCCGGCCCGGACCGCTGACGCTCCTCTGGTCAGCTCCCGATGCGGTAGACGCGGCGGGCGGTGCCGCCGAACACCGCGGACCGCTCGGACTCCGGGCGGCCGGCCAGGGCGGCGGTCACGACGCCGAGCCAGTCCGGATAGGTGACGGCGAGGGTCGACACCGGCCAGTCGCCGCCGAACATGCAGCGGTCGGCGCCGAACACGGCCAGCGCGTGTGCCAGGTAGGGCACGAGGTCGGCGGTGGTGTGCCCGGGTGCGGCCTCGGTGGCCAGGCCGGACAGCTTGCACACCACGTTGGGTGCCGCCGCCAGCCGGGCCAGGTCGGCCCGCCACGGATCGGGTCGGGCGGCGGCGACCGGGGGCTTGCCCAGGTGGTCCAGCACGATCGTGACGTCGGGCGCCCGTCGGGCCAGGGTGGTGACCTCGGCCAGCTGGTGGTGGCGTACGCACAGGTCGAAGGTGAGGCCGTACCGGGCAAGGGTGCGGACACCGGCGACGAAGGCGTCGGTGGTGGCGAAGCCGGCGGGCTCGTCCTGCACGTTGCGGCGTACGCCGCGGACCAGGGGGCGTCCGGCCAGTTCGGCGAGGCGCGGTGCCGCGCCGGCACCGTGTTCGAGTGGCGCGTGCGCGACGACGGCCCGCAACACCGGCCAGTCGGCGGCCAGTTCCTCGACCCAGTCGACCTCGCGGGCGGCGTCGCCGTCGGCACGCCCGGCCTCGACGAAGACCGCGGCGGCCAGTTCGTGCCCGCCCGTGTCGAGGTCCCGCGGCCGGTAGGGGCGGTGCAGCGCCGGTACGGCGGCCAGCCACGGGTAGTCCATCCGCGCCGGGTCCCAGAAGTGCACGTGTGAGTCGACGACCTGCACGGCGGCCTCCACGGTCTCGTCGTCCTCCGACCGCACGCGGTCACCACCATCCTCGGCGTCCGGGGCCGGCCGCGCCAGGCGCCCGTCCCGCCACCGGGGTCAGGCCCCGATCCGCAGCCGCCGCGGCGGTGGGCCGGGCCGGACCGGTCGGCCCGGCGGCGGCCCCGGCGTCCACGAGCCGAGTACGGCGGTGGCACCGGCCCCGGTGACCGACGGCAGCGCGCCCGGCAGCCCGTGCGCGGACAGCCAGCCCAGCAGCGCGAACGCGTACGCCTCCTTCGCCTGGGCCGGTATCCCCCAGTCGTCGGTGGTGCGCAGCACCCGGTGGCCGGCCCCGAGGTCGCGCAGCCGGCGCATGAGCACCGGGTTGCGGACCCCGCCGCCGGCCGCCAGCACCTCGACGACGCCGTGCCGGTCGCATTCGGCGGCGACCGTACGCGCGGTCAGCTCGGTGAGGGTGGCGATGACGTCGTCGGGCCGGACCGGGTGGCCGTGGGCCGCCAGGCGGTCGTCGAGGTAGCCGGCGTGGAAGAGTTCCTTGCCGGTCGACTTGGGCGCCGGCCGGCTCAGGTAGGGCTCGGCGAGCAGCAGCGCGAGCAATTCCGGGTCGACGGTGCCGGCCGCCGCGAATCGGCCGTCGTGGTCGTACGGCGCCGCGTGGTAGCGGAGGGTGGCGGCGTCGATGAGCGCGTTGGCCGGCCCGACGTCGTACCCGATCACCGGCCGGTCCGGTGCGACGACGGTGAGGTTGGCGATGCCGCCGAGGTTGAGTGCCGCCCGGGGGCCGGCCGGGGCCGGCCGGTCCGGGTCGGGTGCCAGCAGCAGCGCGTCGAAGGCCGGGACCAGCGGGGCGCCCTGCCCGCCGGCGGCGATGTCGGCGCCGCGCAGGTCGGACAGGACCGCAAGCCCGGTCCGGGCCGCGACCCAGGCGGGTGCGCCGAGTTGCAGGGTCCCCATCGCCCGGCCGTCGGCGATCCAGTGGAAGACAGTCTGTCCGGGTGAGACGACCAGGTCGGCGGCGCCACCGGCCAGTTCGACGCCGGTGGCCGCGGCCCGGGCGAAGACCTGGCCGAGCCTGGTGTCGAGTCGGCAGACCGCCTCGATGGTGGTCGGCCGGGGTGGCAGGACGGCGGCGATCTCCGTGCGCAGCGCGTCGTCGAACGGCTGGCTGACCGTGCCGAGTGGCTCCATCCACAGTGTGTCGCCGGCGCGGCGGAACCGTGCGGCGGCGACGTCGACGGCGTCGTACGAGGTTCCCGACATCAACCCGACGATCAGCATCCGGTCACCGTAGCCGTCGCCCGGCCGGTGGGCCGGGCGGGCGCCGCGCCGCCGCCGGATCCCGGTCGGCGCGGCACCGGACCCGGACGCGCGGCACCGGGCCTGTCGGTCGGCGGGACCGACAGGCCCGGTGCGTCGGTGCGACGGTCAGCTCGTGACGATCGAGGCGCCGTAGCTTCCCAGCGAGACGTTGATCGGGATGTAGTACACGTAGTTGTAGCCCGGCGAGAAGAGGGTGCCGGGGCAGTTGGCGGCCGGAACGGGGTTGGAGCCGGCGGTGATGGTGCCCAGGGCGTCGGCCTTGCCGTCGGCGCGGTAGGCGATCACCGGGCCGCCGCTGTCACCGGGAGCGACCGCGCACAGGCCGGCGGTCTGGCGAGCCTGGACCAGCGGTCCGACGGAGCCGCACGGGATGCCGCCGATGGACAGGTAGAGGTTGACCGCGGTGATCTGGACGTTGTTGTGCTCGCCGCTGGTGGAGCCGCTGGTGACGACCCAGTTGCCGACGAAGCTGCCGGCGGTGCCGCCGATGGCGACGCTGGTGGACGAGTTGTTCGGGCCGGTGAAGACCCGGCCCCAGGAGCCGGTGTTGATGATCTCGATGTCCTGGCAGGCGATCTTGCTGTGGATGGTGCCCATCGGGACGTTGGCGCCGGTGGTCACGGTCTGGCCGTTCTCGCCACAGTGTCCGGCGGTGAGCATCTGCTGGGAGCCGCCCACGTGGATCGCGAAGCCGGTGCTGCACCCGCCGCCCGGCGACCAGAACCGGCCGCCGCCGTAGTAGTTCGGGGTGTCGGCCTGCCGGCTGAAGGTGGCGACGGGCTTTCCACCGGCCACGATGGTGACCGGTACGGCGGAGTTGCGGACGGCCGGAGCCGCGCTGACCTGAGCGCTGTTGCCCTCGACGGTGAGCTGGATGCCGCTTCCGTCGACCGCCGGGGTGACGTTGACGACGTTGGGTACGGCGGCGAGGCCGCGGGCCGCGGAAGCCAGTTCGGCCTCGGAGAACCGGGCCGGGATGAGCTTGACGGGCACGTTGCGGTTCAGGTCGGTGACCAGTGAACGCACGCTGGCGCCGGCGTCGCCCTTCCAGTAGACCCGCACCTCGCGGTTCTCCGGAGCGGCGACGATCCCGGCGAAGCCGGCGTTCTTGGCCGCTGCCACCTTCTCGGCGGCGGCGTTGAGCTTGGTCTGGACGGCGATCAGCTCCGACCAGTCGGCGAAGCCACCCGGTACGGCGCCGACCGGCCCCGCGCCGGGCGTGACCGGCTTGGCGTTCGGCGCCGCCGACGCCGGGCTGGTGAGCGACGCGGCGACGAGTACGGCGACGCCTGCCGTGACAAGCGCGCGATGCAGAATCGCGCGCCTGTTCGCGGACCGTGATCCGATCATCTGTGCGACCTCCTACTGCGGAATCGCGGCGGTCGATTGGCCGCCGCGATTCCGTAGTGTTCCGGCCGAGATGCGGCAAGTCACTATCAGTAAAGATTCTTTCGCACACGTCCGCAGTCGTCATTCGAAACAATTGCATTGATCTCAGTTAATGGATATATACAGGTCAACTTCGTTGCGAACATCATTCACATCCCGCCCGCGAATATCATTTCGAAGCGACGCGGACGGTTTCATGAGTGATTCATCAACTCGAACCCGATCGACGCCGCGGACACTTTCCCGACACCGGACCGCCCACCACGATCAGGCCCCGGGCCGGACGGCGGCACCGTCCGGCCCGTCGCCCGCCGCCGGGATCGGTCATTGCCCGGCGGCCGAGCCGATGCACCCGTGGAGTTGGTCGATGAGGTCCGCGTACTCCTCGCCGGGACCGTCGACAGGATGGACGATGGCGCAGACGTGGTCCTGGTAGTGCGTGGAGTAGTGCTCGGTTCCCGCGCAGACGCGGTAGCCGAAGCGCTGGTGGAAACGGTGTTGCCCGTCGTCCATGCCACAGATGGCGACGATGCCGGCCGCGCCGAGTGCCCGGGCGGTGGCGATGGCGCCGGCGTTCAGCACGGCTCCGAGGCCCAGGCCACGGGCCCACTCGGCGACCACGAGCCGGCTGGGCTCGTAGACACCGTCCTCGGACATCCGATGGAGGTCCAGAAGGGCGGCGAGCCGGTCGGGACCGAGCAGGTCCCGGGTCTGGAACTGGCTGTTCAGGGCGGGTGGAACCAGGCGGATGTAGCCGCTGGGTGGCGCGGTCGGCGTGGCGTGGGCCGTGATGTGGTAGGCACCGAAGTCCAGCAACTGGGCGTCGACGTACTGACCCGCCGGGTTGCGGAACTCCGGCCGGCGGCCGCCGGCGTAGAGGATTTCCGCGCGGAAGGCGCGCAGCTCCTGCAGCAGCCTCGTGTTGTTGCACGCGGCCAGCGGTAGCTGGCGGATGCGCAGGTGCCAGCCCCGTTGCTCGACGACCACGTCCCACAACGGGCCGGCGACGGGGGCGGACGTGCGGACCGGTGCGCTCATGCGGAGACCGGGACCTTGCCCAGGTCCTCCTGCGCCAGCCGCAGGCACTCCGCCATGAAGGCCCCGTAGCAGGCCAGCGCGGTCCGGCCGGCCTCGATCATGGTGGGCAGCGCCTCCGGCGACTCGGCCAGCACGCCCTGCAACTGCCGGCGGTTGAACGCGGTGTGGCCGGCGTCCAGCTCGACGTGTTCGGCGAGGAAGCTGTAGAAGCTCTGGTCTCCGCCGAAGACACGCTCGCAGTTGCGCAGGATGTGCGGGGCCATGGTGACCGACAACTGCTCGATCTCGTACTCGATGGCGAGCTGCCCCTGCGGGTTCGGTCCGGCGATCACCCGCTCGTGCAGCTCGATGTACGGAACGGTGCTGGCCAGGGCGGGCTCGGCGAGCAGCGCCTCGACGTCGACCGTGCCGGGCGCGTCCGCGTTGAGCCGGGCGGCGATCGCGCGCGCGTCGGCGACCATCATCTGGTCGTGGCCCGCCTCGGCGCGGGCGTGCGCCTTCAGCGCCTTGCCCAGGGCCTCGTTGCCGAGCTGCGCGCACCGCTCCCCCGCACCGGCGATCCAGGACTCGACGGGGGCGGTCATCGCGACCCCGTGCACGCTGTAGCGCAGCATCCAGCGGACGAGCAGGCGCTCGTCGCACGACGGCGACATCAGCAGGTTCACCGCCTCGTCGGCGGCGAACGCCGCCCGGTGGCCGGCAAGCTCCGCCTCGTACCGCTCGAAGGTCTCAGCACTCACTGGGTATCCCCTTTTTGTGTAAGCCCTCGTGGGTGAAGGGCTTTTCCGGAACATTCCTGCGGGTTTCCGCACCGGGTTCCACGGGCCCGGATCATTCTCCGGGCACCGCGGACCTGCCCTCAAACAATGATCATTACGCCGGCCGTACGCATCGGTAGCCGCTACTCATCAGCATATGACAGCGCGTAACTCCCGTCGATGTTCAGCCCCGGGCGCCCGTCCGGAAACTTGCCGGACATATAGCCGTGTTAGCGGCGGAGAAATCGTCAGGCGTTGGGCGGTTAGCGGGCGACTATTGGTTCGCCCGCTGGATACGGCGCTGGACCAAACCGCGAATACCGGGAAGAAGGATGGCCCGAATCGTCAGATCGCGGGCCCAGACGTGTGCCTTGCTGGGCGGGGCATACTGCGCCATTCCCCTGCGGGCCAGCGCCTGCCGCCGCTGGACCTCGGGGCGCAGCAGCGCCTCCCAGCGGGCCAGCGCCGCCGGGATGTCGCCGCCGTGCTCGCGCAGGGCGGTGCCGAGTTGGTCGGCGCCGGCGAGCGCCAGGGCCGCTCCGGCACCCGCGAAAAGGGTCACGCACCAGGCGGCGTCGCCGAGCAGGACGACCCGGCCGTGGCTCCACCTGTCCATCACGATCTGGCTGACCGAGTCGAAGTAGGCGCGGGTCGGCTCGGCCTCGAACTGGGCGAGGGCGTCGGGCACTCCCCCGCCGAGATCCGCGAAGGCCGCGGTGAGGGCCCGCACCGGCCCGCTCGCCAGTTCGGCCGGCGGATCGGGGCTGCGGTAGGCGAAGAACGCCGACGACCGTCCCGGCCCCAGGTTGACCACCGCCGCGGTCCGCCCCGGACCGATGAAGGTCGTGCCGCTCCCGACCGCGACATCGCCCGGGACCCGCTGGAGCGGGAACGCGGCCACCAGGTGCCCGAAGTCCACCCGGAAATCCGTCTCGGCGCCGAACACGATCTCGCGGACGCCGGAGTGCAGGCCGTCGGCGGCGACGAGCAGGTCGGCACGCTCCGGTGTGCCGTCGCTCAGCGTGGCCCGGACCTCGCCGGGGTCCTGGGCGACCGCCCGCACGGTGGTGCCGAAACGGATCTCGGCGATGTCACGCACCGCCTCGTACAGCACGGATTCCAGGTCGCCACGGAAGACCGAGACCGCCCGCGGGCCGAGCGCCGCCTGCGCGATCGAGGTCGGAATCCTGAACTTCTCCCGGCCGTCGGCCTTGACCAGGATCGAGGTGAACAGCCCGAGGTCCTTGTCGGCCAGCGCGGGCAGCAGCCCCAGCCGCTCCGCCGCGGTGTAGCCCGGTCCGAGCAGGTTCACCAGGTAACCGCCACCGCGGCGGTGCGGGGCGCGCTCGATCACGAGCACGTCGGCTCCCGACCGGGCGAGCCGGAGCGCGGTGGCCAGACCGGCGATGCCGGCTCCCACGACGATCACCCGCTTCCCGCGTACGCCGCTGTCCGCGTCACCCGTCACTGCCACTCCTCACTCCCGACCAATATGAGCGGATGCTCAAAGTCAGTATGAGCATCCGCTCATACTTGGCGCAAGGCGATCGGCGGGCGCCGTGGAACGCATAGGGTGGACGCCATGCCCAGAGGTGTCGCCATCCCGCAGATCAGGCAGCACCTGTTCGCCGCCGTCGAGCGGGTGATCGTCCGCGACGGGCCCGGCCGGCTCAACGGCCGGGCCATCACCGGCGAGGCCGCCGTCGCGACCGGACTGCTGTACGCCCACTTCGCCGACCTCGACGACTTCCTGGCCGGATACGCCGTCGACCGGACCTTCTCGGTCTCCGCCCACGCGGCGGCGCTGCCCGAACGGGCCGGCACGGGCGACATCGCCGCGAACCTGTGCGACGCCGCCCTCGCAACCCCGCCGGCGACCCTCACGGCACTGACCAGGCTTCTCGTCGCACGACCGGACCTCATCGCGCGTGTCCACGCGGTGCTCGGGGACGACACGAGCGGCATCGACGCCATCGAGGGCGCGGTGACCACATACCTGACCGAGGAGCAACGGCTCGGGCGCCTCGCCGCGGCCGTTCAGCCCGCCCCGCTCGCGCTGGCGGTGGTCGGCGTACTCCACCGCCTCGCGCTCACCGCCGACACCGGGTCGGACCTGCCCGCGTCGGTCCGGCAGGCGGTCACCGCGCTCGTCGGCAACTTCACCACCGCCGTACCGCGCCGGTAGGCGGCGGCGACGGCTAGGGTGCCGCTCCCGCGTGGACGGCCCGGGCGAGGCGACGTACGGCCTCGTCCATCAGGTCGGGTGGCGCCGCGGCGTAGGTGAGGCGAAGATGCGGGGCCGGGGGTTCGGCCGCATACCAGGGGCGGCCGGGGAAGACGACGACGCCCTCGCCGGCCGCGGCGGCGGCCAGTGCGATGTCGTCGGTACCGTCGGGCAGGCGGACCCACAGGTGCAGTCCGCCGCGCGGGACCGGCTGGCCGGCGAGTTCCGGCAGGTGACGGTCCAGCGCGGCCAGCAGCGCGTCGCGGCGGTCGCGCAGCGCGGTGCGCAGGGTCTTCCGGTGCCGGGTCCAGGCGGGCGCGGTGACGAAGTCGAGCGTGGCCTGCTGCAGCGGGCCGGCGACGTAGAGGTCGTCGAGCAGCCGGGCCGCCCGCAGCCGGGCGCCGGCCGGGCCACGGGCGCCGATCGCGGCGACCCGCAGCCCCGGAGCCGCCGACTTGGTCAGCGAGCGCAGGTAGACGACGTGCCCGTCCGGGTCGTCGGCGGCCAGTGGCGGCGGGGCCGGCCCGTCGATGGTCAGGTCGCGGGCGTAGTCGTCCTCGATCAGGAACGCCTCGGCGTCGCGGACGGCCCGCGCCACCTGGTCCCGGCGGTGACCCGCCAGCGTCGCGCCGTGCGGGTTGGCGTGCAACGGCTGGCAGTAGAACAGCCGGGCGCCGGTACGGGCGAACGCGGCCGCGAGCTGGTCGGGCCGTACGCCGTCGGCGTCGGCGGGCACGGGGACGATCCGCAGTCCGGCCGCCCGGCCGGCGGCCAGCGCGCCCAGGTAGGTCGGGGACTCGACGAGCAGGGTGTCGCCGGGCCCGGCGAGCGCGCGCAGCGCCGTCGACAGGGCGGCCTGCCCGCCGGGGCAGATCACCATGTCGTCGGCGCGCAGCCCGGCGCCGACCTCCCGGGCGAACCAGGCACGCAGATCCGCCCGTCCCTCGGTCGGTCCACGCTGCCACGACGCGGGCTGCCGGGCGGCCCGGGCGAGGGCGGCGCCGAGCGCGGCGGCCGGCTGGAGATCGGCGTCCGGGTAACCGCCGGACAGCGGGATCGCCCCGGCGGATGGTAACGCCAGTAACGCCTGCATCTCCTCCTCGCCGGGCCGGCGGGGGCCGAGCGCGACGGTCTGCCAGGACAGGTCGGGAGCGGGTCGCCGGTGCGGCGGGGCGGCCACGAAGGTGCCTCTGCCGGACCGTGTCTCGACCAGTCCTTCCGCCACCACCTGCCGGATCGCTCCGGCGACGGTGACCGGCGAGGCCCGGTGCCGGGCGGTCAGCTCGCGCACCGACGGCAGCCGGGTGCCGGGCTCGGCGGCGGCCACGAGGGCACGCAGATCTTGGATAACGCGATCGGCGGCGTTACCGTTATTCATGAATGAACAGAGTAGCGCTACCGACCGGACGACGGTAACGGCACACCGGGCGGCCGGCCTCTCCCTCGGCGCGCTGGGCGTGCTCGCGTTCAGCCTGTCGCTGCCCGCCACCCGCGTCGCCGTGCAGCAACTCGACCCGTGGTTCGTCGCCTTCGGCCGGGCCGTCGGCGCGGCGCTGCTGGCCTTCGCGTACCTGCGTCTCACCGGTGCGCCACGGCCCACCCGCGACCAGTGGCGGCGGCTGTCGGTCGTCGCCGTCGGCGTTGTCGCCGGCTTCCCGCTGTTCACCTCGCTGGCGCTGACCACCCAGCCGTCCGCGCGTGGCGCGGTCGTCATCGCCGTACTGCCGGCGGCGACCGCCGTGTTCGCGGTGCTGCGGGCCGGCGAGCGACCACCGGTGCTGTTCTGGGTCGCGAGCACCGGCGGCCTGGTGGCGGTGCTCGCCTTCCTGACCACCGGCGGGGCCGTCCACGGCGCACTGTCCGCCGCCGACCTGTTCCTGCTCACCGCGGTCGTCCTATGTGGACTCGGGTACGCCGAGGGCGGAGCGCTCGCCCGCGAACTCGGTGGCGCCCGCACGATCTGTTGGGCGCTGCTGCTCGCACTGCCGGTCACCGTTCCCGTCACCGCCGTCGCCGCGATCGCCGCTCCCCCGCGCGCCGACGTCGTGACCTGGTCGGCGTTCGGTTACCTCACCGTGGTCTCCATGTTCCTCGGCTTCTTCGCCTGGTACGCCGGCCTGGCCCGGGGCGGCATCGCGTACGTCGGCCAGGTCCAGCTGGCCCAGCCGGTGCTCACCCTGATCTGGTCGGCGCTGCTGCTCGCGGAGGCCGTCACGCCGGCCTCGATCGTGGCGGCGCTGGTGGTGCTGACCTGCGTCGTGTTGATCCAGCGCACCCGCGGTTCGGCACGTCCCGACCGGGACGGACTGCAAAAAACCTGCAAACAGTAACTATTGCATTCATGGAAACCGCTTTCCTACGATTGCGTTTCATTGATGTTTCATTGTGGAGCCGGGCGAGGGCATATCGGGCGATGCCACCAGCGGCGCGGGCAGTACGGCGGTGTCCGCTCCGCCATCACAGCATGGGAGATTCTGATGAGACGCAAACCGTTCCCGGCGGACCCCGCCGACGCGGTCGGCGCGGACCTCGGCCCGCCGTCGCCCGGGGTGGCCGCCACATCGACCCCGCACGGGGCTGACCGGCTGTCGGGATCCGCACCACCGCGATCGACACCCGCAACGTCCCGGTAGCGGCGACCGCCGTCGCCGCCGGCACCCCCCGATTCACTCCACCCCGACGGTGATCGCCGCGCGGGTGGCACTCCGTGCCCGCAACCGCGAGCCGACCGTGTATGGCGACACGGGCGGCGAGGCGGCGAACCCGGCACGGTGCCCGCGACGCGACGTCGACCCGATTCATCGACAGGAACACCGGGGTCCGGGGCGACCGCTACGCCCCGCCGACCTGACCGGCCCCTACCAGCGAACGAGCATTCGAAGACAAAGGAGAGGCGAGATGAGACGACCAGTCGCACTGCGACTCCTGGCGGCGCTGTCCACGGCGGCCGTCGGAGGCGCGATCGTCGTCGCCCTGCCGTCGCCGCAGGCGTCGGCGGCGACGGGCACCGTCACCGGCTACGCGACCCAGAACGGCGGGACCACCGGCGGGCGGGGCGGACAGACGGTACGGGCCACCACGGGAACCGCGATCCACGCCGCCCTGTGCAACCGGGCCAGCAGCAGCACCCCGATCATCATCCAGGTCGAGGGGACCATCAACCACGGCAACACCACCAAGGTGTCCGGCTCGAGCTGCAACACCGCCGCCGGCGTGATCGAGCTCAAGCAGATCAGCAACGTCTCGATCATCGGGGTCGGTGGCGGAGCCGTCTTCGACCAGATCGGCATCCACATCCGCGAGGCCAGCAACATCGTCATCCAGAACGTGACCGTCCGGAACGTCAAGAAGTCGGGTTCCCCCACGTCCAACGGCGGCGACGCCATCGGCATGGAGAGCGACGTCCGCAACGTCTGGGTCGACCACGTCACCCTGGAGGCCTCGGGCGGCGAGTCGGAGGGCTTCGACGGCCTCTTCGACATGAAGGACAACGTCCAGTACGTGACGCTGTCCTACAGCATCCTGCGCAACTCCGGCCGGGGTGGCCTGATCGGGTCCAGTGAGAGCGACCGCTCGAACGGCTACGTCACCTACCACAACAACCTGTACGAGAACATCGACTCCCGTACGCCCCTGCTGCGGGGCGGCATCTCCCACATCTACAACAACCACTACGTGGGCATCCACGAGTCCGGCATCAACTCCCGGGCCGGTGGCCGCGCCAAGGTGGAGAACAACTACTTCAAGAACGCCAAGGACGTGCTCGGCACCTTCTACACCAGCGAGCGCGGCTACTGGCAGGTCGCCGGCAACATCTTCGACAACGTGACCTGGTCCAGCCAGGGCAGCGACAACTACCCGGCCGGCCCCAACCCGCAGTCCAACACCACCGTCAGCATCCCGTACTCCTACCGCCTCGACGGGGCGAACTGCGTGCCGGACATCGTCCGCCAGACGGCCGGCGCCAACAAGGGCATGCGGGTGTCGGACGGCAACTGCACGCCGACCAACCCGACCCCGGGTCCGACCAACCCCACGCCGGGGCCGACGACCCCGACCCCCGGTCCCACCACCCCCACGCCCGGACCGACCCAGCCCGGCGGAACCAACCTCAGCCTCGGCGCCGGCGCCGACGGCTCCAGCAAGGGCAGCGGGACGAGCTACGGCAACGTGATCGACGGCAACATGAGCAGCTACTGGTCGCCGTCCGGCTCGACCGGTGACATCTCGGTGAAGTGGGGTTCCGCCACCCGGGTCGGCAGGATCTCGATCCGCGAGGCGTCCGGCGCCGTGGGCGCCATCGGAAACTGGCAGGTCATCAACCACGACACCGGTGCCGTCCTGGCCTCCGGCAGCCGGGCGGGCGTCGTCAGCTTCACCCCGACCTCGCTGAAGAAGATCACCTTCCGGATCACCAGCGCGAGCGGTACGCCGCGGGTCGCCGAGTTCGAGACCTACGCCGGGTAGCACCCACCGGGTTTCGACCCGGTGACCACCGGCCACGGCTGACCGCCCACCACGGGGGCGGGGGCGTCGGAGACGACGCCCCCGCCCCCGTCGCCGTGGCCCGGTGCGGCCACGGGCGCCCCCGGCCCCGCCGGGTCTCGTAACCTGCTTCCTGGACAACCTCGTCGATGGGAGGGCAGGAACCGTCGTGCCACAGGTGAGCGCAGCCACGCCAGCGGACGTCCCGGCCCTCGCCACCCTGATGGAGGAGATGGGCCGCTTCTACGGCGACACGGTGTTCGAGCCGCTGGCGCGACGGATCGCGCAGATCGAGCAGGCTCTCTTCGGCCCCCGCGCCGTCGCCGACGTGCTGCTGGTCAGGAATACCGACGAGCCGGTGGGATTCGCGTCCTACACCTTCCTGTGGCCCGCGGTCGGCGTCACGAGATCCCTCTACCTCAAGGAGCTCTACATCGGCCGGAGCCACCGCGGCCACGGGCTGGGAACTCTCCTGATGAGCCACGTCGCCGCCGTCGCCGTGCGGCACGACTGCAGCCGGATGGAGTGGGCGACCGGCCTGGAGAACAGGGACGCGCAGGAGTTCTACCGCTCGCTCTCGGCGACGGTGCACGCCGGCAAGGTCTCCTACCGGCTCGGCCCGGCGGAGATCTCCACCCTGAGCGGTCCGGCCCGACGGGCCACCTGACGGTCCGCCGGGCCAGCTGCGCTCAGTTGGACCAGGTGTATCCCGCCAGGTTCCAGGCTTCCTGCGCCCGCGTGAACCCGAGGACGGCGGCCACCCCGACGGCGACCAGGAGAACAGCGGTGGTCCTGACCATGGTTCGTGCCCCCATGACGATCTCCTATGGACAGCGATGCGATTCCATGTCGGCACTCATCTTCATCGACGCCGGACGCTGCGCGCAACGGCCGTAAGGGCGACCCCGGCGGCCGGCCGCCACGGGGACCGGGCGGGTCCCCGTGGCGGGTCGTCGTTCACAGCATGGACATGTGGACGTGGTCGGTGTGGTCCGAGGCTCCGACGTACGGTTGCCAGCCGGTCGCCGGCATCCAGATCTGCTTGTACCAGATGACGTAGTAGATGCCGAGCTGGTCGGCGTTGCGGACCAGGAAGGCGGCCAGGTTGTTGCCGTAGAGCCGCTGGTCGGTGGTGCGGGCGGGACTGAATCCGCGGGACTGGAGCGACCAGTCGCAGGCGCGTCCCTTCGGATGCTCCCAGCGGTCGCCGGTGCGGAAACAGCCGACGAACCGGTTGAAGCCGGCCCGCTTGACCTCGTTGTACGCGTGCAGGGTGCGGCGGGTCAGGCAGCCGGAGGTCGTCGGGTCCTTCTGGTTGCAGGCCTCGGACGGCCAGTTCCCGTTGCCACCGTTCGGGGCCGGGCGGGCCACCGGCGAGTCGGCCACGACAAGTCCGCCGGCGGTCAGGCCCGAGCCGCCGAGCAGTGCGAGTTCCTTCTCGGCGTCGCGTTTCTGCTTGCCCATGAGGGCGTGCTGCCGCTGCTGCTGGGCGACCTCGGCGTCGATGGCCTGCTTGGCCTGCTCGGCGCGGGACCTGGCGGCGTTGAGGTCGCGGACCTTCCTCGCGTTCACCATGTTCAGTTCTTCGAGCATGATCATTCGGGACAGGAAGGAGTCCGGTGTGGCGCTGTTGAGCATGACGGCCGCCGCCTGCAGGCGCCCGTCCCGGTAGGACTGGGCACCCATGACCTGGACCTGACCGCTCAGACCTTCCAGGTCGTGTTCGGCCTTGTTCAGCTCGAGGGTGAGATGCAGCTGCCGGGCGCGGGATTCCTCGAGTGCCGCCTTGGCCTTCACGAACTCCCGGTTGGTGGATTCGAGTACGTCCCGAAGCAGCGGCGGCCCGTCGGTTCCGTGCCCGGACGGCGGCGGCTCGGGGGGAACCGCGAGGGCGGGCGTGCCCAGGGTGACGACCGCGAGCCCGGCGGCGACCGCCCGGACCAGCGCCCGTACCGGCCAGCGCGGCCGGACCGGCCGTAGCCGTTCGGGTGGGTGCTTGGAAGTGTTCATCGTGGTCTCCAGAAGGACTTCCGGCCGGGCCGGCGGGGCGGGCGCGTGGGGGGCGCGCCGGTGCGACTCCTCTTGTGGAGATCTGCCTACGTTCGACTGACGGCCAACCGGATCAGGCTGGGACGCAGATGTGCACCCACCGCCGGCTCGCCGACGCTCCTGCCGGACGTGCCCCCGGGGGCGGACTGGAGCGACCGGGTGGCGGGGATCGCGGTCTCGGGTGCCGCGGTGCCGGACGGGAGGGCGGCGCAGCGCTGGACGTCGTGGCCCGACGAGTCGGCGGCGCAGTGCTGGTTGGAGAGTGCGTCCAGCACGACGGTGGCCGAGCCGGCGGGATGGGAGCCATGGTGATCGGCCGGGCACGTGCCGCAGATGCCGGGATGAACGATGATCATGCCGACGAGGACGGCGGTGAGCAGGCACAGGCGACGGAGGTGTTGCCGCAACCGCCATGGCGCCCCGGATCTCATCGCCGCCGATCCTAATGGCCCGCGGTCCGGCCCGGAGCGGGTGGTCCCGTCGATCACGGGCGGGCGCGGCCCGGTCACCGGCGCCGCCCGGTGCGGCCGCCGGGGACCCGGTCGTGCGTTCAGCAGCCGCAGCCGCTGCCGGCGCAGTTGCCGGCGGCACCGGTCCCGGCGCCGGCCCGGGTGCCGCGCTGCCGGTGCAGCCACCACATGCCGAGAGCTGCCACGGTGAGCGCGGCGGAGACGGCGAGAAGGGCATTCCTGAGTACGGCCGCGCCGGCGGCGGTGACCACGCCGGTCGCGATGAGCAGGGGGATGACGCAGCAGGCGGCGCAGGCGAGGGCGGCGAGGCCGCCGGTGATCTTGCTGCGGGTGGGCGGGTCGCCGTCCGTCCGGTGCGGCTTGTGCCCGGGGCGAGTGGCGGGCGGCGGGACGGTCTGGTTCACGCGGGGTCTCCGTCGGGGTCGGCGGCGCTGCCGATGGTCAGGAACGGGATCGGGCAGTCGGCGCAGGTGCAGTCGGTGAGGCTGTCGCAGCGGGCGTCGACGACCTCGACCAGGGTCGTCCGGATGGCGTTCAGGTCGGCGATCCGCGCGTCGATCTCGGCGATCTTGTCGATCGCGCGCTGTCGCAGGTCGGCGGTCGGGTGCCGGCGGCGGCCGGTGTCGAGAAGGTCGGCCACCTCGTCGAGGGTGAATCCGAGCCGCTGCGCCGCCTTGATCACCTGGAGCAGGGCGACGGTGTCCGGCGGGTAGAGCCGGTGGCCGCCGTTGGAGCGGGCCGGTTCGGCGAGCAGGCCCCGGCGCTCGTAGTAGCGCAGGGTCTGGATGTTCACCCCGGCCTGTTCGGCGACCTCGCCGCTGCGTAGCCCGGGGGTCACCGGGCCGGCCCGGGCGCGGCCGCGGCGGCCCGGCCGACCAGGGACCGCAGTACGTCGGCGTGGCCGGGTGGCACCCGTACGTCGAGGGTCAGCGGGCTGTCGTCGTGGGCCGGGCTGACGGTGAAGGTGAAGAACGAGCAGCAGCTCGCTTCGCGCGCGGTGAGATCCCGTACCGCCGTTTCGAGGTCGGGCGGGCCGGCCAGGCTGAGTCGGGCGTGGGTCGGGGTGAGCGACTCGACGGCGCGCACGGCGGTGGTGAGCAGGGCGTCGAACTCGGCCAGCCGGGGTGGCCGGTCGGCGGTGGGCAGGGTACAGGTGTCCGGGACGACGAACGGCATCACAGCCTCCTCGTACGGGCGGTTCCGGTGCCGGGTCGGCGCCGGCCATCCGACGGTAAGCCTGTACCCGGGTACCGGATGCAACAGCCCGGACCGCCGCGGGCCCGCACCCGCGTGCCCGACGGGTCGGCGCCACCCGTCGGGCCGGCGGCCGGTCAGGGTCGCGACGGCTCCCGTCGCGCCCGCAGGACGGTGTCGTTGCGGTGGTGCGTCCCCGGCGGCGCGGGAACCGTCCGTGGCCGGATCTCGTCGACCAGGACGGCCCAGTCGTCGTCGAGCAGCCCGGCGACCTCTCCGGGTTGGTAGAAGTCGGCCGGGTCGACGTCGAGGTCGTGCCGCGGCGGAAGATCGGCCAGATCGTGACTGACGACGAGCAGGGTTCCGCCGGGTGCGACCGTGGCCAGCAGGCTGTGCAGTACGGCGTGGCCCGGTTCGCGGCGCAGCGGGAAGTACTGGGCCGAGACCAGGTCGAACGGGCCGGCCGGTGGTGGCTCGGTGGCCAGGTCGACCCGGGTCCATGTCACCCGGCCGGTGTCGTCCCCGGTCGCGGCGCGGCGCAGGGCCACGTCCGAGATGTCGACGGCGGTCACCTGCCAGCCGCGCCGGGCCAGCCAGAGCGCGTCGGCACCCTCGCCGCATCCGAGGTCGAGGGCCCGCCCCGGCGGCAGGTCGGCCACCTCGGCGACGAGGACGCCGTTGGGGTTGCCGCTGAAGAGCCGTTCCCGGCTGAGGTACCTGTCGTCCCAGAACTTCGCGTCCATGGTTACCACCCTCGGGTTCGTTAGTGCCGGAGGTGACCACCTCCGGCGCCAACATGCCGCACCCCGGACGGGTTGACAAAGAAGTTTGCGGAAACCGCAAAGTGGCACCCCTGCCGTCCCGTACGTCGGACACCGTCACCCGGGCACCGCCCGAAGGCCCGTACGATGTCGGACGGTGCTGGTTCGCCCGACCCGTGAGGGTGGGGCGTCGTAAGAGGGAACCCGGTGCGAGACCGGGACTGCCCCGCAGCGGTGAGTGGGAACGAACGCCGTCAACAGAGCACTGGACCGCGAGGTCTGGGAAGCGACGGCCAGTAGGCGACCATCGGGTCACGCCCACGAGTCCGAAGACCTGCCAGCGCCGCGCACGCCGCCGGTGTGCGCCGCCGGCGGCCTCTCGGGAGGGCCAGGGCGGAAGCCGGTACCGACCCGTACCCTGCCTTCCCCCTCCCGTGCCCCGCCGGGCACCTCGAGGGAAGGACCCACCGTTGAGCACCGCATTCGGCCAGAGCACCGTGCTCGGCTATCCGCGCATCGGCACCGACCGAGAGCTGAAGAGGGCCGTCGAGGCCTACTGGGCCGGCACCGTCGACGCCGGCGAACTGGAGCGCACCGCCGCCGGGCTACGCGCCGAGGTCTGGCGGGCGCTGCGGGACGCCCGTCTCGACGCGATCCCGTCGAACACCTTCTCCTACTACGACCACATGCTCGACACCGCCGTCGCCGTCGGCGCGGTTCCGGACCGGTTCGCCCGGCTCGGACTGTCCGAGTTGGACACCTACTTCGCCATGGCCCGTGGCGTCGACGCCGAGCCGGCGCTGGAACTGACCAAGTGGTTCGACACCAACTACCACTACCTGGTGCCGGAGATCGGCCCGGACACCGCCTTCGTCGCCGACCCGGCCAAGGCGCTGCGCGAGTACGGCGAGGCCCGCGAATTGGGCATCACCACCCGGCCGGTGCTGGTCGGGCCGGCCACGTTCCTGCTGCTGGCCAAGGGCGACGATCCGTTCGCCCGCCTCGACGACCTGGTCGAGGCGTACGCCGGGATCCTCACCGCCCTGGCCGACGCCGGGGTGGCCTGGGTGCAGCTGGACGAGCCCGCGTACGTCGCCGACCGCGCCCCGGCGGAGATCGACGCGCTGCGCCGCGCCTACACCCGGCTCGGTGGGATCGAACACCGGCCACGGATCTTCGTGGCCACCTACTTCGGCGAGCTGGGCGAGGCCCTGCCGGCCCTGCTGGACACGCCGGTCGAGGCGATCGGCGTGGACCTGGTCGCCGGGCGGGGCAACCTCGACCGGCTCGCCGCCGCGGGGCCACTGCGCGGCAGGACCATCGTCGCCGGCCTGGTCGACGGACGGAACATCTGGCGTACCGACCTGCGTGCCGCGGCGACCGCCGGGGCGGCGGTCGCCGGGCTCGCCGACCACGTCGCCGTCGCCACGTCCTGCTCGTTGCTGCACGTCCCGGTCGACCTGTCCGTCGAGACCCGCCTCGACCCGCACCTGTACGAGCGGCTCGCGTTCGCCCGGCAGAAGGTGGACGAGGTCGTCCTGCTCGGCCGCGCGGTGCGCGACGGCACCGGGCACCTGCCGGCACCGCCGCGCCCGGCGCCGGCGGCGTGGCGGCACGACGACGTACGGGCCCGGCTCGCCGCGCTCGGTCCCGCCGACCGGCGGCGCGGTGACCACGCCGACCGCGCCGCCCGCCAGCAGGAGCGGCTGGGGCTGCCGGAACTGCCCACCACCACCATCGGGTCGTTCCCGCAGACCGTCGAGCTGCGTAGGGCGCGCGCCGCCCACCGGGCCGGCACCCTCGACGAGGCCGGCTACACCCGGCGGATGCGCGCCGAGATCGAGCACGTCATCCGGCTCCAGGAGCGGCTCGGTCTGGACGTGCTCGTGCACGGCGAACCGGAACGCAACGACATGGTGCAGTACTTCGGCGAGCAACTCGACGGGTTCGCCGCCACCGAGCACGGCTGGGTGCAGTCCTACGGCTCCCGCTGCGTGCGACCGCCGGTCATCCACGGCGACGTGACCCGTAAGGCGCCGATGACCGTCGCCTGGTCGACGTACGCCCAGTCGCTGACGAGCCGGCCGGTCAAGGGCATGCTCACCGGCCCGGTCACCATCCTCGCCTGGTCGTTCGTCCGCACCGACCAGCCGCTGGCCGACACCGCCGACCAGGTCGCGCTCGCCCTGCGGGACGAGTGCCACGACCTGGAGGCGGCCGGGATCAGGGTCATCCAGGTCGACGAGCCGGCGCTACGGGAAACCCTGCCCCTGCGCGGGGCCGACCAGAAGACCTACCTGGACTGGGCGGTGGCGGCCTTCCGCCTGGCCACCAGCGGCGTCGCCGACGACACCCAGATCCACACCCACCTGTGCTACTCCGAGTTCGGCGAGGTGATCACCGCGATCGACGCCCTCGACGCGGACGTGACCAGCATCGAGGCGTCCCGTTCCCGGATGGAGGTCCTCGACGACCTCGCCGCGGTCGGCTACCGCCGGGGTGTCGGCCCCGGGGTGTGGGACATCCACTCGCCACGGGTGCCGTCCCACGCCGAGGTGGTCGAGGCGCTGCGCCGCGCCGTCGCGGCCGTGCCGGCCCGGCGGGTGTGGGTCAACCCGGACTGCGGCCTGAAGACCCGCGGCTACCCCGAGGTCGAGGCGTCGCTGCGGCACCTGGTCGCGGCCGCCGCCGAGGTACGCGGCAACTGACGGCACCAGGTCGGGCGGGCTCTCTCCGGTCCGCCCGGCCGGGCGCCGGCGACTTCGGCGTACGGCACGGCGTCCGGGACGCCCCCGGCGGATTCACCTGCGGCGGCTGAGCGTACGCAGCCCGGCGCCGGCGCCGACCAGGGCCGCGCCGAGGACCAGGATGCCGCCGATGGCGAGCCCGGTCTGCGGGAGCCGGCCGCCGGGGTCGGGTGACACCGACGGGGTCGGTGGCGCGGGGGTGCCGGTCGGCCCCGGGCCGGGGGTCCCGGTGGGGGTCGGTTCCGGGCCGGTGGGGGTGGGTCCGGGCGTGGTCGGCGCCGGTGCGATCGACACCGTGACCTCCGTCCGGCGCGCGGTCCCGGAGTCGGGCGCCGCCGACACGGCCCGGAATCCGCCGGCCAGCGGTGCCCCGAGGGCGGCCGAGACCACGGCCGGCGGCACGGGCGCGGCCGGCGCGGCGGTGGCCGTGGCCGCACCGGTCATCCCGGCGGTGAGCAGGAGCCCCACCGCGACCCGTGGGACGGCCGCCCGGTTGGCCGGACGCGGGGCGCGGCCGGCCGGTGTCATGACGCCACCGGTCGGACGGTCGGCGCCGCCTCCGGCGTGGCGTCGAAGCCGCCGGCGGCGACGATGCGGTGCCAGCGCCGGTTTCGCAGCCACCAGCCGAGCAGCAGCGCCCCGGCCAGCAGCAGCCCGGCCGCCAGCGGCCACGGCACCGCCCACAGCGCCGAGTCGCGGCTCAGCGAGGGCAGCGGCGCGCCGCTCTCCTCCGGGTTGACGGTGACGGTGGTGGTCAGCAGGCCGGCCGGGAACACGCCGGGGAACCGTTGCGTCAGGCGCAGTTCCGAGTCGGGCAGCAGCTCGGGGATGTCGATGACCTCGCTGTTGGCGACGCGTATCCCGAACGGTCCGGTGACCTGGACCCGGGCCTTGCCGGAGAAGCGGACGTTGCCGTCGTTGGCGATCCGGTACGTCACCGTCATGTCGCCGCCGAGCGACAGCGGCGGGTTGGCATAGTCGACGTCCAGGGCGGAGATCAGGGCGGCCGGTTCGACCGGGCCGGCGACCCGCAGGTAGATCCGGGCGGCGATGCGTCGCTCGACGTTGACGGTCTGCCCGTCCTCCTGCCGTTCCTCGGTGTTGACCGAGGCGATCACGCCACCGATGTGGTCGCCGGGGCTCGCGTTGGCCGGTACCGCGAGTTCGAACGGGACGTCGGCCCGCTTGCCGGCCGGCACCGTGTACGACTTCTTCGGCAGGGTGACCCAGCTTCCGACGCCGGTGGCCGGCTCGTCGGCGGTCAGCAGGGCGAATCCGCCGTCCGGGGCGGTGAAGGCGTCGGTCGCGTACACGTTGACGGTCAGCGGCTTTCCGGTGAGGTTGCTGACCGCGACCCAGTCGGTGATCTTCTCCTCGGGGTTGAGCTCGTACGCGAACTCGTTGCGCCCGTTCGGTCCGCGCGGGCTCGACGGCTGCACGCTCCACCGGAACTCCTCGGCCGGGGCGTACCCGGGCAGCGCCGGTGGCGGGGCGGGCGCGGCGGCGGCCGGACCGGTGGCGCCGAGGATGACGGCCGACCCGACGAGCAGCCGGACGACCAGGCGGGTGGCACGGGAGTGGGTCATGTCAGCGGCTCCGTGGAGTCGGTCCGGCAACGGTGGTGGGGATGCCGGGCCCGGCGGGCCCGGCATCCCCCGGTTGCGGAAAGGTCAGGCCAGGGTCAGGGTCAGGGTCGCCTTGTACTCCCCCGGCGCCACGTTGTCGGGGATGGCGAGGTCGAGGTCGGCGCCGCAGGCGAAGACGCCCGCGCTGGCACCGGCCGCCGACGAGCACAGCGTGCGGGTGTCGCCGAGGTCGGCCGCGGTTCCCGCGGTGACCGCGCCGGAGCCGCTGGTCTTGCTGGCCGACGGCGTCCAGGACAGGTTGCCGCCGGCGATGGTCGCGTCGGGTCCGACGAAGTCGGCGAGCTGGCCGGTCAGGTCCCAACCGGCGTTGCTGCCCCGAAGGTCGGTGACGGTGGCGCCCTGGAGCGCGCCGGTGGCGTTGCCGCCGACGGAGCCGCCGGCCAGGATGGCGGTATCACCGGCGAGGTCGAGGGTGAACGCACCCGGGGCCACGTCGGCGATGATCTCCTGCTGCTTGGTGATCACATCGTCGCCGGGCTGGATGGTGAACGAGGTGGACGAGGAGGTGGACGCGCCGAAGACGGTCGCGTCCGACGGCACGAACGCCGCGGTCAGCGAGTGGGTGCCGACCGGGAGCGCGGTCGTGGTGAGGGTGGCGGTGCCGGCCGAGACCGGGGCCGAGCCGATCACCGAGGCGCCCCGGCGGAACTCGACGGTGCCGGTGGCGGTGTTCGGGGTGACGGTGGCGGTGAGGGTGACCTCGGTGCCCTGCTCGACCGGGCTCGCCGGCACGACGGCCAGCGCGGTCGAGGTCGCCTCGGCGACCGGGATGCGCCAGGTGTCGCCGGTGACGACGATCGCGGTGCGGTACTCGTCGGGGTGCCGGCCCTCGGTGAGGCTGAAGCACTCGACGATGACCCACCACTCACCGGCCGCCGGAGCCGTGCCGCCCAGCGCCGTGGTGAACGACCGGTTGGCCTCGATCGACACCGGAGCGGCGTCGAACCCGCCACCACCCAACGGACGACCCAGGTTCGAGTACGGCCCACCCGGCCGGCCGACCCGCAGGCCGGCGTTCTCGCCGTACCCGGTCGGGCAGGCGGCGCTGCCGGCGGTGGCGAACATCGGGGTGTCGTTGACGTTGCCGCTGGTCTGCGACAACTGCACTTCGCCGAGCGAAGCCGCCTGCGCGGGACCGGCGACACCGACGAGGACGCCGCCGGCGAGCGCGGCTGCCCCCAACAGCGCGACCGCCCGAGCCAAGACACGCTTGCTCATGAATCACTTCCTCTCGTGAGGGTGATGGTGCCGGCCGGACCCTGCTGGTCCGACCGGCAATGAGGCTCTACACGGGCAGTGACCCGGCATTCAGGCCAACATCTCCGCCGGACGTGCGGAAGGAGAACACTGGGTGCCGCCTGAAGGCGGGGCCGGCTCACCCGAATCGGCCGTTCACATAGTCGGCGGTGCGCTGGTCCTGTGGCCGGTCGAACATCAGCTCGGTCGGTCCATGTTCGACGATGACACCGGGGGTGCCGTGTGCGGCGAGGAAGAACGCGCACCGGTGGGACACCCGGGCCGCCTGTTGCATGTTGTGCGTGACGATGACGATGGTGACCTCGTCGGCGAGTTCGGCGATCGTCTCCTCGATGCGGCGGGTCGAGGTCGGGTCGAGTGCCGAGCACGGTTCGTCCATCAGCAGCACGCGGGGACGTACGGCGAGGGACCGGGCGATGCAGAGCCGTTGCTGCTGCCCGCCGGACAGGGCCCCGCCGGGTGAGCGGAGCCGGTCGCGTACCTCGCGCCACAGGCCGGCCTTGGTGAGGCTTTCCTCGACCAGGTCGTCGCGGGCGGCGCGGCCGACCCGGGTGCCGGTGAGTCGCAGGCCGGCGACGACGTTGTCGTAGATGGACATGGTGGGAAACGGGTTCGGTTTCTGGAAGACCATGCCGACCTGGCGGCGGGCGTCGGTGAGCCGGCGGTCCGGGGAGTAGAGGTCGTGGCCGTCGAGCAGCACCTCGCCGGCCAGTGACGCGCCGGGGACGAGTTCGTGCATCCGGTTGAGGATGCGCAGGAAGGTCGACTTGCCGCAGCCGGACGGGCCGATGAGTGCGGTGACCCGGCCGGCGGGCATGGTCAGCGACACCCGGTCGAGGACCTTGTGGTCGCCGAACCAGGCGGACACGTCACGTGCGTCCAATGTGGCCAGTTCGGGGGCCGGGACGGGGTCGACGAGGGTCGGGTCGGTGGTCTGGGTCACCGCGGCGCCTTCCGGTCGGGGTGGTTACAGCAGGTTGGGCAGGAGTCGGGCGACCTGGTCCGCGGCGGCGCCGCCGAGGGCGGCGACCAGCGGCACGCCGACGGTCCACGCCGGCCAGCCGCCCCACCGGCCGCGCAGGTAGGCGACGGCGAGGGTGGCCAGCAGCAGTGCCTGGCTCCACAGCATCAGCGGGGTCCAGGCGTCCGGGTCGGTCGCCATCGGCTGCTCGGCGGCGGGCAGCGAGGCGGCGCCGAACCTGCGGGCCGGGGCGGGTTGGGCCGGTGACACCAGGTCGGCGTCGACCCGGAGCAGGTCCTGTGGCAGGTACCGGTCGCCGTCGGCGGTGATCAGCGTGAGCCGTCCGGCGCCGGACGGCAGTCGCGGCGGGGTCGGGTCGCCGGGGCGGCGGGTTCCGGTGACCCGGTAGCTGTGCTCGCCCTGCCCGGTGACGACGGTGACCAGGTCGCCGGGGATGAGCAGGTCCAGGTCCCGGAACGGGCCGCCGTACGCGGCCTGGCGGCCCATGACGACGCTGGTGCCGGGCTGGCCGGGCAGCACGGTGTCGCGGCGGTGGCCGGGGCCGTCGCGCAGCACCTCGGCGTCGCTGCCCTCGAGGACGACGGCCCGCAGCCCGATGGCCGGTATCCGCAGCACCGCGACCGGGGAGCCGGTCTCGACGATCCGTTCGTCGCCGGCGATGCCGTCGGTGAACTCGAGCCGGGTCTGGCCGACGGGGGCGGTGCCGCGGGCGAGTTCGGCACGGTAGTCGGAGTAGAGCGTCTGCTGGCCGCGGGCGTACTGGAGGTGCGAGACCAGGGTGAGGTGGACGACGAAGCCGAGCGTGAGCATGGCCAGGATGGTCAGGGCGGTGCCCGGCAGGTAGAAACCGAGCCGCCCCGTCCTGGACGGGGCGGCACCGGGTGGTGTCGTCGGTGTTGCGGTGGTCACCGGTCCGGCCCGTTCCCGACGGACGGGTCCGGTGCGCCGGTGCCGGCCGGGCCGTCCGGCCAGGTGACCGGGGCCGGTTCGGGGCGCCGCCGCCGGGTCAGCAGCATCGCGCCGGAGCCGGCACCGACCAGGGACAGGCCGGCCATCCCGAAGGTGATCAGCGAGATACCGGTCTTGGGCAGCATGCCGCCCCCGCCGTCGGGGTCACCGCCGGGGTCGTCACCCGGGTCGTCCGGGTCGCCGCCCGGGTCGTGGGCGGTGATCTCCACGGTCCGGACCGCCGACTCCGACGGCCGGTACGCGGTGGCGTCGGCCGGGGTGAACACCGCCTTGAGCGAATGGGTGCCGACCGCCAGGGTGGCGGTGAAGGCCGCGGTGCCCTGCGCCACGGCGGCGGTGCCGAGTTCGGTCTGGCCGTCGAGGAAGCGGACGGTTCCGGTGGCGCTGTTCGGGGCGACCGTCGCGGTCAGGGTCAGCGGGGTGTCGGCGGGCTGGCTGCCGTCGGGGGTGACGGTCAGGGTGGTGGTCGTGTCGGTGGCCGGCAGGCCGTCGGCACCGATCCGGTAGCCGTTGACGCTGTTCGACACCGCCTGCGTGTGGCGGTCGGCGTCGGCCGGCCGGAAGGTCGCCTGGAGGTCGTACGCGCCGTCGGCGAGGCCGGTCATGGTGAGGGTGGCCCGGCCGTCGGCGACCGGCACGTCCTGCACCGGGGCGAAGGCGGCCTCGCCGGAGTCGCGCCGTTCGAAGGTCACGGTGCCGGCCGCGCCGGCGGGGTCGACGGTCGCGGTGAGCACGGGCTGGCCGCCGCTCGGCGCCGGGCTGGCCGGGTCGACGGTGAGGTCGACGGTGACCGGTTCGGCGCCGACGTAGACGACGAGTGGCTGGTTGGCGGCGGAGACCGCGTGCGTCTCGCTGTTGGTGGGGGTGAACGTCGCGATCAGGCTGTACTCGACCTTGCTCGCGTTGAACAGTGGCAGGTCGCTGGTCTGGAGAACCGCGGTGCCGGTGTCGGTGACCGGCACGGTGCCGAGTTCGCCGCTGATGCCGTTGCCCGAGTCGGTGGCCCGGCGGAAGGCGACGGTGCCGGGTACGGGCGGTGTGACGGTCGCGGTGAGCGTGACGGGCGCCCCGGCCGCGACCCGGTTGGCGGGTTCGACGAGGAGGGTGGTCTGGGTGGCGGTCGCGGTGCAGTCGGTGCCGACCCGCCATCCGGTTCCGCAGACCTGGATGCTGGTCTGGAACTCGTCGGGGTGCCGGCCCTCGGTGAGGCTGAAGCACTCCACGATGACCAGCCATTCGCCGGCGGCCGGAGCCGCACCACCGAGTGCGGTGGTGAAGGACCGGTTCGCCTCGATCGAGACCGGGGCCGTGTCGAAGCCGCCGCCGCCCAGCGGACGCCCCAGGTTCGAGTACGGCCCACCGGGACGGCCGATCCGCAGGCCGGCGTTCTCCCCGTACCCGGGGGGACATGCCGCACTGCCGGCCGTGCCGAACATCGGGGTGTCGTCGACGTTGCCGCTGGTCTGCGACAGCCGCACCTCGCCGAGCGAAGCCGCCTGCGCGGGACCGGCGGCGACGAGCACCACCCCGGCGACGACGGCGCAGAGGCTCAGGGCGGTGGTCACCAGCGCGGCCAGGATTCGCCTGCTCATCGGTTTGCTTCCTTTGCGTGACGGATGCACCGGTCCGGGCGGCCCGTAGGCCGCCCGGACCGGCGGGGAACTAGCTGTTGAACCGCAGGTTGGTGTAGCCGCAGGCGGCGTTGAGGTCGTCGAGGGTGGTGGTGCGCAGGCCGAAGCCGAACAGCTGCACGACGTTGCGGTTGGTGCCGCCGTCGTTGACGGTCGCGGTGCAGACCGCCGAGTTGGCGCCGACGAACGTGGCGGCGATCGTCGGGTCGGTGAGCTTCGCGGTCGGTACGACGTTGTAGACGTCGCGCCGGAGCCCGAAGTTGGGGTTGGTGGTGCCGCCGACCAGCGGCTGCTGCACCGACTGGCCGGGCATGCTGATGCCGACGAGGCGGGCGGCGCCGCGCCGGTCGGTGACCGGTACGCCGGTCAGGTTGGCGATGGCGGTGACGTTGCTCTGGGCCACGAACTGGCCGGAGGAGAACGGCACGACGTGGGTCAGGTTGCCGGTCAGCGCCGAGCCGTCGTGCTCCTGGGTCCGGGGCGGCCCGGTGAGGCACGGGTAGTCACCGAGGCCGATCTCGGTCTCGTTGATCTGCATCTTGCTCATCCAGAACTCCCAGGTGCCGGAGCCGGCCTGGATGGTCCGGGGCTGCACCGGGTTGCCGGCGACGGTGGTGTCGAAGCACTTGTAGACCCGCTGGATCTGGGCGAACGACATGTTGAACGGCAGGTCGCCGTTCTGGTTGACGGCCAGCGAGACGGCGTCGACGCCGAACGGGATGTAGGTGTAGTTGCCGGTGCTCGACGGGGTGCCGCCACCGCCGTACGACGACGAGCGGGCGTAGTCGACGCAGTTGCGGATGTCGGCGCCCTCGTAGAAGCCGGGGCCGCCGTTGGTGCCGCCCAGGTTCTCGCCGTTGGCCGCCCGCAGGGCGCGCCGGCCGTTGCCGGAGCCGTTCGGCCGGTTGAGGGTGCAGCCGGCCGACTTGACCTTGATGGTGTCGGTGCCCCGGGCGTCCCAGGAGGCGACGACCTTGCCACCGCCGGAGGTGATGACGTTGCCCAGGCCGTTCATCACGTCCTGGGTGGTGTCCGAGCCGACACCGGCCAGGACGCGGTAGTCGGTGGCCGGCGACGGGTCGGCGGCGGCCGGGGTGGCGGCCATGACGACGGCGAGTGCCGCGCCGAAGCCCGCCGCCGCCATCTTGCCGAAGGTGTGGACCTTCATGCTTGCTCCCTTTCTGGTGACAGGTGAGTCGGGAGAATCGTCTGTCGCCGTGCCGGTGGCCGAAACCGCGTGCGGGCGAACGTTTCGGGCCGCTGTCTTCCGCCAACACGTAGGCCGGATGAACGACTGTTTGCGGACCGGTGGGCCGGCCCGGGACCGTCGTTCATGGACGGTTCCGGGGTGTGCGTACGGCCAGGCGGCGCAGTACGGGGCCGGCCACGCCGCCGAGCAGGCCGACGACGAGCGCGCCGACGAGTACGTACCGGATCGCTCCGGCGGCGCTGCCGAGGGTGGTTCCGGCGACGGGCCGGACGGACGGGGCCGGCGACGGTGCGACCGGACCGGGCGACGGCGGTGCCCCGGTGGCCGGTACGCCGGTCGGCAGGCCGCCGGCCGGCGGCGGCGGTCCGGCCGGGTCCTCCCCGCCGGGCGGTGGGGTCGTCGGCGCGGTCGCCTTTTCGAGGGTGTCGGCGGCGGTGCGGGTCAGGTCGCGCATCGGCTGCGGCAACGGCACGTACCCTTCGGGCAGGTTGCCGGGTGCGACCCCCGTGGTCTGGCCGGGGCCGGCGGCGTGCCGCAGCATCGCCGCGTAGTCGCGTCGGGCGTCGGCCGGGGCGCCGGTGTTCGCGATCGCGTACGTGACCATGGTCAGCGGGTACGCGCCCGGGGTGGCCCGGACCCGTTCCGGGTCGACGGCCACCACGCCCGGCACCTCGGTCGGCGTCATGGCCGCCAGGGCGGCCGTCATCTGCGCGGTGGTCGCGCTACGGCAGTCGGTGGCGACGTACGTGCCGGCCGCGTCGGGTGCGGCGGCGCAGAGTTCGGCGGTGTGCAGGCCGTACCGGGCGGCGGAGGCGGAGTCGGTGACCGACATCGCCAGCCGGAAGCCGGGCTCCTGGCGCGCGATCCGGGTCCACTTCGGCTGTTCGCCGGCCGGCAGGTTGATCGTCTGCAGCGGTACGGCGGTGCCCTTGCTGTCGGCGCGCAGGGTCAGCAGGGCGGCTTCGCCGAGGGAGCCGGCGTACGGCCGGTAGTCCAGTGTGCAGTTGGTGTACTCGACGTCCTGGAAGGACTCCTTGGCGCAGGTCTGGTCGGCCTTCGGGAAGTAGTCGACGGCTCCGGAGGCGAACAGCCGCTGGTAGGCCGGATTGACCACCATGCCGGGCCTGCCGGTGCCCTGGTCGTCCGCGGTGCCGGCCAGCCAGGCGCGGGCCGCCGGGTCGGCGAGGACCCACCGCCACAGTTCCCGGGTCGCCATCGAGTTGCCGACCGGGGTCATCAGGCCGTTGAGGGTCGCCGAGGGGGTCTGGTCCCAGAACCGGAAGACCGGGTTGAGGTCCAGGAACTCCTTGTCGTACTTGATGCTGTTGGGGTTGTCGGCCGGGCCGCCGATGCCGGACACGTCGCGGCGGTACGACTGGGTGAGGAGTTTGGCGACCAGCCGCGGGGTCAGCCGGAGCTGGGACAGCACCGCGCCGCGCAGCCGCTCCTGTTCCCCGCCCGAGGCGTACGGGTCGAGGTTGCCGTCGACGTTGAAGGCGACGACGACGCCGCTGGCGGCGACCGGGGCGTGCACCAGCGGCGGTTCGGTGCCGGGCACGGGGGCGGAGCTGAACACCACGCCGGGTGCGCCGGCGGACGGCGACAGCACCTGGTTCTGCGCCTCGAAGTCACCGATCGCCGAGTAGCCGATGACCGGGCCCGAGTTGGCGCACAGGGCCGGCTGCCAGGAGGTGATCGCCTCGGCGACGAGTTCGGTGCCGGCGGTACGCCGTTCGGCCTGGGTCAGCGAGCAGGCGGCGCCGACCGCCCGGAAGTCCAGCGGGACCACGATCCGGTGCCGCCACACCGGCGGGCTGAACGGTGAGCCGTGGACGGCGGCGGTGGTGGAGACGTCGGTGCCGGCGTACGGGTCGTGGCGGCCGCGCGGCACGATCACGAGGTGGCAGCGGCGGGGTCCCGCGCCGGCCGGGGCGCCGCAGCCGAGGTGGGGCGCGCGGGCCGCGTTCTGTACCTCGAAGGCGACCCGGCCGGTGCCGTCGGCGGCGCTGAGCGCGTAGGGGTACTCGTTCGTCGACGCCTCGTTGAAGTGGGCCCGCAGGACGTCGTCGTCGGTCTGGTCCATCGTGCCGCCGGGCACGTTGGGGTTGGGCTTGGTGCCGAACGGCTGCCGTGGGCTGCCGTCCGGGGTCCGGGCACCGCCGACGGTGCGGAACGGCACCATCTGCGCGTCGGCGGGCAGCGGCTCGGCGGGGTCGGGGTGCGGGTAGCCGGCGATCGCGTCGAGCCGCCGCCGGCTGGCGTTCTTGCCGGCCGGCGCGTCCGAGCCCTGGGCCATCGCCGGCTGCGGCAGGCCGAGACCGAACTGGCAGGTTTCCCGGAACGCCAGGCCGAGCGGGTCGTCGGGGGCCTGCGGGTCGCCCCAGCACTGCATCAGCTGGAGGTAGTCGACGCCGACCGGCCGGTTGCGCGGGGTCGGTTCGGCGCCGGTCCAGGTGACCAGGATCGCCTGGTTGGTCAGGTCCCGGGTCTGCGAGACGGTGATCTGCAGGGCGGAGAAGTCCTCGTACCCGTCGGCCCGGCCGGGGACGGTGACGGCCGAGCCGGCGCCGTCCTCGCCGCGCGCGGGCCCGGCCGCCGGCGGTACGGCCAGCAGCGGTGCGAGGGCCAGCAGGCCGAGGACGAGCGTGGCGACGCGGGACCGGCGGGGGGCCCGGGTCCGGCGGGCGGTCATCGCCGGTCTCCGCGGTCGCGGCGCCCGGCGAGGGTGTGTGCCAGCAGCGGTGGGCCGAACAGTACGCCGACCAGCAGGACGCCGGCGATCAGCATCACCGTGTGCCGCAGCCGCCAGCCGCCCTCGCCGTCGAGGGACACCGGTACGGCGGCGACCTGTTCGCCACCGCCGCCGGTGCCGGGGTCGACGACCTCGCCGGTCTCCGGGTCGACGATGCCGCCGGTCGGGTCGACGGTCGCGCCCGCCGACGGGGCGGCCGACGGGCCGCCGGACGGCGTGGGTCCGCTGGGGCGTGGGTTGGCGCCGGCCGTGCACCGGGCGGCGGCCTTGACCGGCGTCTCCTGCCGGGCGCCGGCGGTGCCGGTGGGACTCTGCGTCGGCCCCTGCCGGTCGCAGGCGGCCGGTTGGGGCGCGTTGCGGGCCAGCGTGTTGGTGCCGTCGCGGGAGAAGGTCGGGTTGTTGCAGTTCTCGATGCCGATGTTCCGCTGCGGCGCCCCGGGGATCTTGCGGACCTGCTCCATGCCGGCCCGGACCAGGTTGATCGGCAGCGGCGAGTAGCCCAGGACGTCGGCCTGCTGCTGGCCCTCGCACAGGAAGTAGTTCGCGAAGGAGGCGAGGGTGAAGCCCTTGTTCTCGGTGACGTTCATCTCGATCCGCTGTGGAACGATCATGTACGAGTACGACGACAGTGGATAGACGCGCGGGTCGTCGTAGGTGTAGACCCCGTCGAGGATCTGGGTCAGGTAGTCCGGCGACGACGGGTTGTCGTTGATGGTCGCCCGGGTCAGCGCGACGGCGACGTTCGCGGCCGTCGGTTCGACGTAGTAGTTCGCGGCGTTGAGCATCTTGACGACCGGGAACCGGGCGTTGAGCGCGTACGAGTACTCGACGTAGGTGATGGCGCCCTCGGCGTTGTCCTGTCCGACGTAGCCGGAGACGCCGGTCGAGCCGGTGGCCCCGACGAATCCGTCGGCGGACCGGAACGGGTAGGTGGAGGTGATGCCGCACGGCGCGGGCTTGCCGAACCTGGCGCAGTAGGCGTTCCAGATCTGCGGGTGCTGCTTGCTCATCCACAGGGTCAGTTGGGCGCTGGTGCCCGACCCGTCCTGCCGCACCACCGGGACGATGTTGCGGGCCGGCAGGGTCAGTCCGGGGTTGTGCGCGGCGATCTGCGGGTCGTTCCAGCGTTTGATGGCCCCGGTGAAGATCTTGGCGATGACCTCGCCGGACAGCCGCAGGTTGGTGACCCGCCGGCCGCCGATGGTCAGGTTGTACATGAACGCCGTGCCGCCGGCGACGATCGGCATGTACCCGAACCCGCGGTCCGGCCGCAGGTCCGAACCGCCGAAGACGTCCCGCAGGCCGTACGGGATCTCCGAGACGCCGAAGTCCGAGGTCCCGTTGCGGAACTGGTTGCGGCCGTCGGTCGAGCCGGTCGCGTCGTAGTTGACGTAGATGCCGCGCTGCTCGACGTTGCGCCGCCAGTTGTCGAGCGCGTTGGCGCTCCACGACGATCCGGTGCCGCTGATCTGCACCAGCGTCGGGGCGGCCCGGGCGGGCACCGGCGCCGCCGCCAGCACGACCATGACCGCCGCGAGGGCGGCCAGGAGGGAACGGCTGCTACGCATCACTTACCTCGCTGTCACTTGCGTGGACTCCGGGTGCCTGACGGGCCCGGGCGCGGGCGGCGAACCGGGCCGCGTCGCGGCGGGACGCCCGGACCCGGGCGCGGGCCGCGCGGCGGCTGAGCTGGCCGGGCGCCCGCCCGCCGACCAGTCGGGCGATCGCGAACAGGATCAGGACCAGCCCCATCAGTACGGCGGCCGCCCCGAAGCCGCGCGCGATCATCGCCTCGTCCGGGCGACGTACGGCGTCGAAGACGAACAGCGGCAGCGATGTCTGGGGGCCGCTGGTGGGGTTGGCGTTGGTGTACGCGGCGAAGCCGGCGGTGAGCAGGACCGGGGACGTCTCGCCGATGCCGCGGGCGGTGCCGAGGATGACCGCCGTGGTCAGGCCGGAGCGGGCGGTCGGCACGACCACGTGCCAGATGGTCCGCCACTGCGAGGCGCCCAGCGCGAGCGACGCCTCCCGCAGGGTGCCGGGCACCAGCCTGATCACCACGTCGGCGGCCCGGATCATGATCGGCAGCATCATCACGCCGAGCGCGAGCGACGCGGCGAACCCGGACTTGCCCATCCCGAGGGCGAGGACGACGGTGGCGTAGACGAACAGCCCGGCGACGACCGACGGCAGCGCGGTCATCGCCTCGGCGATCGTGCGGACCAGCCGGCTGAACGGGCCGGGGAGTTCGCTGAGGAAGACCGCGCAGACCAGGCCCAGCGGCACGGTGACCGCGAGCGCGATGGCGATCTGCATGAGGGTGCCGATGATCGCGTGCCGGATCCCGCCGACGCTCAGCGGCTGCAGCGGCCCGGCCCGCCCCATGTCGTCGGCGAAGAAGTTGAGGTAGACGAGGGCCTCGCGGCCCCGCCACAGGGTGAACACGACGACCACGACCAGCGCCAGCAGCATCAGGGCGGCGAGGCTGTGCACCACGGCGGCGGCGAGCCGGTCGCGGACCGTCGGCCCGCTCTCGTCGAACGAGACGAGCAGGGTGTAGAAGCCGAGGAACGCCAGGTAGGACACGACCACGAAGCCGAGTGCGCCGTCGAACGGCGCCAGCCGGGTGAACAGCAGGGCGGTCAGGCTCACGCCGGCGACGGCGGCACCGGCCAGCGCGTATCCGTCGGTGCGGCGCGGTCGTCCGATCACCCGGCGCCGCTCGGGGACGTCGGGGCGGGGTTCGGCGGCCGGCAGCACCGTCGACCCCGGCACGGCCGGTCCGGCCTTGGTCAGGTCAGGCGATGTCGACACGTCACACCTCGCTCGCGGCGCCGGAACGGCTGCGGCTGATGACGATCGACGCCACGAAGTTGACCACGAGGGTCATCAGGAACAGCACCAGACCGGCGGCCATCAGGGCGGCGATCCCCAGGGCGGTCGAGTCGCCGTACCGCAGCGCGATCAGCGCGGAGATCGAGCCGGCGCCGTTCTGCAGGATGTGCGGCTGCACGACGAAGACCATCGACACGATGAGGTAGACGGCGATCGTCTCGCCCAGCGCCCGGCCGAGCCCGAGCATGGTGCCGCCGATCATGCCGCCACGGCCGAACGGCAACACGACCGACCGGATCATGCCCCAGCGGGTCGCGCCGAGGGCGTACGCGCCCTCCCGCTCGCCGACCGGTGCCTGGGAGAACACCTCGCGCATGACCGAGGTGATGATCGGGGCGACCATCATCGCCACGACGACACCCGCGATGAACGTCGACGAGGTCAGCGCGGTCGGGCTCGCCACCGGGTCACGCGGGTCGTAACCGTCCACCTTGAACAGTGGTATCCAGCCGAGGTAGGTGGCCAGCCAGCGGGGCAGCCCCTCCCCCTGGTCACCGGCGACCAGCAACCGCGGCTGGAGCAGGAAGAAGCCCCAGATGCCGTAGACGACGCTCGGCACGGCGGCCATCAGGTCGACCAGGTTGACCAGCAGCGGCCGGATCCGCCGGGGCGCGTACTCGGAGATGTAGAGGGCGGCACCGGTCGCCAGCGGCACCGAGATCGCGATCGCCACCAGGGCGATGAGCACCGTGCCGGTCAGCACCCCGGCGACGCCGAAGTTGTTGCCCGCCGGGTCCCAGTCCTGCACGGTCAGGAACCGCCAGCCGGCCACCTCGATCGCCGGCCACGCCTGGATGGTCAGGAAGAGCCCGACGAGCACCATGATGAACAGCACCGCCGCGCCCCCGGCCCGGGCGATGCCGCGGAACACCAGGTCGGACGGGCCGCGCCGCTGCACGATGCGGCGGGGTCCGGGAGCGCCGTCCGGCTGGTCGGCGGGCGGGCCCGCGACGGTGGGCGGCGGCGGGGCGGCGTCGGGTCCGCGCAGCGTCGTGGTCGTCACCGGGGTGTCCTGGTCGGCTGTCCGGGGCGGGGCACCGGGCGGATGCCGGTCGGCGGGGTACGCCCCGACCACTGCGGCCGGAGGTCGTCGTCGCGGCCGCGCCGGCCGTCCCGTCCGGTGCCGCGGGTCCCGTCGACGATCGCGGCCTGCGGGACGGCCTCGAGGAACCGCTCGACGTTGTAGGCGCACTCCCGGCCGCGCAGGTACGACCGGCTGGAGACGGCGACGACGGCCCGGTCGAGTTCGGCCCACCAGCACCACTGACCGTTTTGCTCTACAGTGGACTCGTTCACCCGCAGCCGGTCGTGTCCCTGTTGGAGACACACCACGGCGTCGCGGCACTCGCCGTACGTCGGATGACAGCCGCTGCCCCGCCCGAGCGGGCGGTTGTTCGGCGACACCAGCATCCAGAAGACGCCGGCCTGCGGACCGTCCCCGTCGATCCCCCGCTGCGGCGGCACGGCGAAGAACACGAAACGTGATCGCTGCATCCTGATGCCTTTCCTGGCCCGTACCGAGGCACGTATCGCCCGGCTCCCCAACTCGGCCCCCGCCGTCGGTCAGCGTGCGCAGGCTCGATGACCGGACCAGCAGACCGGGACTCACGCCAGACATGCGCAAGGTGAACAGGAAGTACGCGGACATCAACCATCCGTATGACCGATGCCCGCTTACGGATGACCTCCGGATCGGGAACGGGGACGGTTCGCACCGCCCGTCCGGGCGGCCGTCGCGGCCGGCCGGGTCGCCAGCCACCCGACTCCCACCAGCGCCAGCACACCGACGACACCCGCCAGCCACCACAGGCTCACCCCGAGGGAGGCCGACCCGGTGCGGGCCACGGGTAGCGGCGTGGGAGCGCCCGGCGCCGCCTCCGTGCCGGGGCCGGCATCCGGTACGACGTCCGACGCCGACGGTTGCGGTCCGGCCGACGGCGACGCCGCTCCCGCCGGGTTCGCGGTGGCCGCCGCTGCCGCCGTACCGCCGCCCGGGCTGAGGCGCCAGCCGCCGCCGGCGACGGTGATCGAGGTGACGAACCGGCCCGGATGCTGCCCCTGCGTCTGGCTGAAGCACTCCGCCACCACCCACCACTCGCCGGCCTGCGGAGCCGTGCCGCCGAGGGCGGTCGTGAAGGACCGGTTCGGCGTGGCGGTCACCGCCGCCCGGTCGTAGCCGCCGGAGGTGAGAGGGCGGGCGAGATTGGTGTACGGCCCGCCGGGCCGGCCGACGCGCAACAACGCGTCGGAGCCGTACCCGGCCGGGCAGGACGCCGACGTCACACCGGAGGCGAAGACGGGAGTGGTGTCGACGGACCCGCTGCCCGGGTCGAGCCGGACGGTCCCCAGGAACACGGTCTGGTCCGGCGCGGTCCGCGCGACCGGATACACGGCCGCACCAACCGCCAGGACGGCGTGGACGAACAGGCGAAGGACTCGGATTGGCTTCACCAGACGGTCGTACGGACGACCGGCGACGGCACGTCCACGCCGGACCACGCGCCAGACGGACAACGGGTGAACGGGAGCCGGACCCCTACGGTGCGCCCGCTTCCGGCACCGGGTTGAACTCGTCGTCGACCAGGCCGAGCCGGTGCGCCAGCACCGCCGCCTGCACCCGGTTACGTAACTCCAGCTTCTCCATCACGGCGGACACGTGCGTCTTGACGGTGGTGACCCCCAGGTGCAGCCGCACACCGATCTCCGCGTTCGACAGCCCCGCGCCGACCAGGGCCAGCACCTCCCGCTCCCGGGCGCTGAGCGACCGCAGCGCCGCCCACGACCGGTCGGGCCCCCGTTCCCGGTCGTGGGCGGCGAGCGCCCGGCGCAGGACGCGGGCCAGCACCGGCGGCGCCAGCAACGTCTCGCCCCGCGCCGCCCGGCGCACCGCGTCCACCAGTTCCTCCGGGGCGCCGTCCTTCACCAGGTAGCCGATCGCGCCCACGCCGATCGCCCCGTAGATGTTGACGTCGTCGGCGAAGGTGGTCAGCACCAGCACCCGGGCGGACGGCTGCCGGTCCAGGATGCGTCGGGTCGCCTCGATGCCGTCCGTCCGGGGCATCCGGAGGTCCATGAGGATCACGTCGGGCCGCAGCCGCTCGGCGAGGCGTACGGCCTCGTGGCCGTCGCCGGCCTCGCCCACCACCTCGAAGCCGCCGGCCGTCTGCAACAACAGGCCGACCCCGGCCCGGACGAGTCTCTGGTCGTCGACCACCAGCACCCTGATCACGCGTTCTCCCTGATCGGCAGCCGGGCCGACACCCGCCAGCCACCGCGGTCCGCGGCCGCCGCGGTGAGCGTGCCGCCGAGCAGGCCGACCCGCTCCCGCATCCCGGCCAACCCGTACCCGGACGCGGGCAGCACGGGACGCTCGCGCACCGCCCCGCTGTCCACCACCTCCAGCAGCAGCGTGCCGTCGGCCACCCGGATGTCGACCGTGGCGGTGGCTCCGGGCCCGGCGTGCTTGAGGGTGTTGGTCAGCGCCTCCTGCACCACGCGGGCGGCCGTCGTCCCCACCGACAGCGGCACCCGGGACAGCGTCTCGGGGACGCTCACCCGGACCGTGACACCGGCCTCGCCCACCCGCCGGGCGGCGTCCCCGATCATCTGTTCCAGCTCCACCTGCGGGCCGTCCCGCTCGACCGTCTCCGGGTCCCGCAGCACCTCCAGCAGTTCCCGCAGTTCGTCCAGCACCTGGCCGGCCGTTTCGCGCAGCTCACCGAGGGCGGCCACCGCCGGCTCGGTCCGGCCGGTGTGCTGCACGGCGTACCGCGCCGCGCCGGCCCGCAGGGCGATCGCCGCGATGTGGTGGGCCACGATGTCGTGCAGGTCCCGGGCGATGGCCGCCCGTTCGGCGAGACGGGCGGCCCGGGTCTCCGCGGCGCGGCGTTCCCTCATCTCCCGGGCCCGCTCCTCGGCCGCCGCCGCGGCGAGGCGTACCCCACGCAGGTAGCGGCCGAACGCCACCGGCGCCGCGGCGACGCCGGCCAGCATGATCAGGCTGAGCACCCCGGTGACGCTGAACCGCACCGCCGCGTCGCCCTGGAACAGGACGTTGGCCAGCGCCACGCCGAGGAACAGCGCGTACGCCGCCGCCGTCGACGCACGGCCGGACCGGTACGCGACGTACCCCAGCGCGACCGCGGCGGCGAGCAACGAGGTGCCGCCGCCGGCCGGGGTCGCCGCCACGGCGACGAGCAGCAGTGCCGACTCCACGACCAGCACCGGCCAGGGCCGCCGCCGTACGGCGATCAGGGCGAGCCCGGTGAGGACCGCGACGACGATCCCCGCCCAGTCCCCACGTGCCGCCCCGGGCTGGACGATCCAGGTGCCGGCCAGCCCCAGCCCGGCCGTGACCAGCCCGAGCAGGACGTCCGGCCACCAGCGGCGTCGCGCCTCCGTCACCGGCCCACCATACGGCGGCCGGTACCCGCCACCGGCCCTCCCACCGGCCACCTCGCCTCCTCCGGGTGGCCGGGACACCGACCACCGGCACGACGGTGGCGCCCCGGCCGCGCGCCTAGCGTCGACCGCTGTGACCAGCGACGCCCCGACCTTCCTCGCCCAGTTCGTCCGGCACCCGTTCACCACCGGCGCGGTGCTGCCCAGCGGGTCCGGGCTCGCCGCGGACATCACGGCGGCGGTGCCCCGTACGGGACATCCGCTCGTCGTCGAACTCGGCCCGGGGACCGGGGTGTTCACCCGGGCGATCCAGCGGCGGCTGGCCGGCCGGGGACGCCACGTGGCGGTCGAGGTCAATCCGGCCTTCGCGGCCGGACTGGCCCGCCGGCACCCGGCGGTCGAGGTGGTACGCGCCGACGCCGCCACGCTCGGCCGGGTGCTGCTGGACCACCGGCTGCCGGCCGTCGACGTGGTGGTCAGCGGACTCCCCTGGGCCGCGTTTGCCGCCGGACGCCAGCGGGCGATCCTCGACGCCGTGGTGGGAGCGCTCGACGCCGGCGGTGTCTTCACCACCTTCGCGTACCGGCACGCGCTGCCGGCCCGGCCCGCGCGCCGCTTCCGCCGGCTGCTCGACGGGGCGTTCGAGGAGGTGACCGTGGGCCGGACCGTCTGGGGCAACCTGCCGCCGGCCCTGGTCTACCACTGCCGCCGGCCGACCGGCGCCGGGAATCCTCCACCCGCCCCGGCGGAAACGCCGGCGTGCGCAGGCACCGGGCGCGCACCGGCTGCGACCGGTCGCGGGGCCGGGACCAGGAGCGACCCGCCCGTACGCCGTTGACACGTACCCGTCGAGCGGCCGGGCGGGCCGGTGGGCGGGTCAGGCGTGGCGGCGGGAGCGGGCGACCAGGTATCCGATCGCCACCCCGACCGCCAGGACGGCCACCGTCCGCGAGGGGAACCCGGACCGGAGCCGGTCGAGACCCGCGCGCGGGTCGACCACCGTCGCGGCGGCGTCCGCGACGGCGTCGACCACCGTGTCCCCGAGCTTGCTCACGTTCACCACGCCCACCGTCCCTCCACGTCCTCGGTTGCCGCGAGCCCCGTACCCGCCGGCACGCCGGTGAAACGGCCGGGCCGGCGGGTCCGGTACGGTCGCGCCGTCGTCACCATGGCCGTCATCGTCGCCCGGGTCCGGGTGCCCGGCCACGGTGCAGCGAGGAGATCCGATGCGGCAACCGCCCGGGCCGCCCGCCGACGGCGACCGCGCCACCGCACCGGGGTTCGGGCACGGTGACTGCCACGACACCGCACTCGGCACCCTGCTGGGCCTGGCCGGCGTCACCCACCCCGAGGACCTGATCCTCGGCGAGCTGGCGTTCGGTGTCACCGTCGACCGGGGCGTCGCCGACGGGCTGTCCCTGTCGTACCGCAGCGGGCCCGCCCTGCCCCCGGCCACCGGCCCGGCCGGCACCGGAATCACGCTGACCCGGCGGCGGGCCACGGACCTGCCGGACCTGTGCCGGCACCTGCGCGACCGGACCCGCGACGGGCGGGCGGTCGCGGTGACCGTCGACCAGTACGACTACGAACCCGCCCCGTTCCACCGCGTCGCACACGTCCCACACGACCTGGTGGTCACCGCCGCCACCGGCAGCGGGCTCGACGTGCTGGACAGTTTCCCCGCGTCCCGGTTCGCCGGCACCGTCGAGCCGTCCCGGTTCGCCCGGTGGGCCGACTCGCCACATCTCGGCGCGGCCCGGTACGCGACCGTGGAACTGGCGGTGCGACCCGGCGCGGCCGAGGACGCGGCCGGCTGGCTGGCCCGCAACTGGCGGGACCGGATCCGGCGCAACATCGCGGCGATGCTCGACCCGTCCGACCGGCACGGGGTCGCCGCGATCGGCCTGGTCGCCGACCGGCTGGCGGACTGGCTGGCCGGCCCGGACTTCCAGCCCGACGCCGGCCGCCGCCGGGAGCTGGCGGTGAGCAGCTTCACCGACCTCGGCGCGATGCGTCGCGGGCACGCGCTCTGGCTGTCCCGGGTCGCCGGGCTCGACCGTCCGGCGCTGGGCGAGTGCGCCGACCGGGTCCGCGCGGTGTCGCGGCAGTGGGACGTCGCCGCCTCGCTGTGGCTCGCCGGTGCCCGGTCGGGTCAGGTGGTCGATCCGGCCGCCGCCGACCTGGTCGCCAGGGGCCTGCACCAGGTGCCGAAGCTGTTGCGGCTGATCGCCGCCGCCGAGCGGCGGATGGTCGAGCAGATCGACGCCGCTGTCCACACCGGAGGATGACCGGACGCCATTGACCGGCCGGCCGGCGACCGGCTACTTTCTCGCTGGTCGAAACGCTTCGACTCTCCATCCGGGCGGGCAGCGCGCGAAGAGGCGCGCCCGCGTGTCCCGGCCCGCACGGCCACACCCCGCCCCGTCGCCCCGGCGGCCGGGAAGGAGTCCGATGCCCACGAACCAGGCGCCGGTCCACGAGGAGGCGCCGTCGGCCGGCCCGGCCGCGGCGGTCGTCATCGACCTGCTGGAAGAGGTGGTGGCCCGGACCCCGGACGCCGTCGCGCTGGTCGAGAACGGGACGGTCATCGACTACCGCACCCTGTGGCGCGACGTCACGGCGACGGCATCGGCGCTGGTCGGCGACGGCGTCGCGGCCGGCGAACCGGTCGGAGTGGCCGTACAACGCTCGGCCACCGGGATCGGCGCACTGCTCGCGGTGCTGCGGGCCGGTGGCGCGTACGTGCCGCTGGATCCCGCCGACCCGCCGGACCGGCTGCGCGACATCGTGCGGACCTGCGGCCTGCGGCGGATCGTGCCCGCCGCGCCACTCCCCCCGGCCGTCACCGCCGGCCTGCCGCTACGGATCATCGAGCCCGTGCCGGCCCCCGGACCGGGCACCGCCGCGGCGCCCCTCCGGCCGGCGACCGGCGGGCTGGCGTACATCATCCACACCTCCGGGTCCACCGGCCCCGCCAAGGGCGTCCTGGTCGGGCACCGGGCCCTGGCGACGGCCGCCACCGCCCTGCTCGAGTCCTGGCGGATCGGGCCCGGCGACCGGTTCCTCAGCTTCGCGGCACCGACCTGGGACACCAGCGGCGAGGAGACCTACCCGACGCTGCTCGGCGGGGCGACCCTCGTCATCGACCGGCAGGCCACCGACGGCACCGTGACCGGGCTGCTCGCGGCGGTCGAACGCAACGGCGTCACCGTCGTCGACCTGCCCACCTCGTTCTGGTACGAGGTGGTGGACTTCCTCCGGACGACCCGCCGGCCACTGCCGCCGTCACTGCGTCTGGTCGTCATCGGCGGCGAGGAGGTGGCCGCCGGACCGGTCCGCGCCTGGTGCGAACTGGTGCCCGACCGGGTCCGGCTGGTCAACACGTACGGCCAGACCGAAACCGTCCTGGTCACCCACCAGGCCGAACTCGGCGGCGCCGCCGGCCGCCGGCTGCCCGACGACGTGCCGGTGCCGATCGGCCGGCCCCTGCCGCACGTACGTCAGGTGCTCGTCCCGACGGCACCCGGCTCCCCGGTCGCCGAACTGTACGTCGGCGGGCCGGGGCTCAGCCTCGGATACCGGGCCCGGCCGGGGGCCACCGCACAGCGGTTCGGCCCCGTACCCGGCGCCGGCGGTGACCGGCTGTTCCGCACCGGTGACCTGGTGACGGCCGGCGCCGACGGCCAGCTCGCCTACGTCGGCCGGGTCGACCGGCAGCTCAAGATACGCGGCCACCGGGTGGAGCCGGAGGCGGTGGAACGGGCCCTGCTCGGCCATCCGGGGCTGGTCGCCGTCGCGGCGTACGGGATCGACGCGGCCACCGGCGGCCGGCGACTCGCGGCCGCCGTCGTGCCCCGGTCGGGAACTGCCGTGACCGGGCCGGAGCTGGCCGCCTGGCTGCACGACCGGCTGCCCGCCCACCTGGTGCCGACCCGCTGGTCGGTGCGTACCGCGCTGCCGATGCTGCCGAACGGCAAGGTCGACCACGCGGCGCTCGCTCCCGACGACGCTGGTGACGGCGGCGGGCCGGCGGTGGTCGGCGACCCCGTCGTCGCCGACGTCACGGCGATCTTCAGCCGGGTCCTCGACCGCTCCCACGGCCCGGACGACGACTTCTTCGACGCCGGCGGCGACTCGATCCTCGCCGCCCGGCTCATCTCCCGTCTCTACCGCCGTTTCGACGTCGAACTCACCTTCGTCGACCTGTTCGAGTGGCGTACGCCGCGCGGCCTGGCCGACCTGCTGCGGCCCGCCGACTCGGCGGCCGCCGGCCACACCGGTCCCGCCGACGGCTGGACGGAGCCCCGTCATGGGTGAGCCGGCACCGGACCGCCACCTGGTGGAACTCCTCGCCATCTGCGCCGATGTCCTCGGCCACGACGTCGCCGCCGGGGAGAACTTCTTCGACCTCGGCGGCGACTCGGCGCAGGCCACCGACCTGTTCCTGCGGCTGGAGGCCCGGCTCGGCGTCGAACTCGACGTCACCGTGTTCTTCGAGGCCGCCGACTTCCGCGACCTGGCGTCCCGGCTGGCCGGATCCACCGCGCCGGCGCTGGACGGGTCCGGGCCCGGTACGCCGGCATGACCGGGTCAGCCGACCCGACGCAGCCGCCCCGCGAGCCGGGTCAGTGGTTGCGGCGTGGCGAAGTCGTCCGGTACCAGGCCGGACCAGCCGTCGGCGGCGAGCCGGTCGAGGACCGCCGGCACCAGCAGCAGCCGGCCACCGACTGCGAGATAGCAGTGCCGCGGGTCGGCGTCGTCGAGCCCGTTGAACCGGGCCACCGCGTCGCGCAGCGCCGCCAGCGCCGGCCGGCCCGGGTCGCCGTCGACCCGGGCGTCCGCCGGCTCCTCCCCGGGGCGCAGGTCGGCCCGCACCGGATCGCCGATGTCCGCGCCGAGCCGGGCCGCGACCTGGTCCAGGGTCAGGTCCGGGCCGTCGAGATGGGTCCGCAGGATCCGTTCCGGGCCGGCCAGCAGGGCCCGCATCTGCGCCGGGTCGAAGACCATGCCGTTGAAGCTGGCCAGGACCCACATCGCGCCCGAATCGACGGTGGTCATCAGGTAGGAGTCGAAGCCCTCCCGGTCGATCCTCGTCTCGTTGCGACCCATCCCCAGCTCCAGCTCGCCGGCCGTGGCCAGCAGGCCGGTCAGCTCCCGGTCGTCGCGCCGCTGGAGCTCGGTCAGCTCGGGGCCGTGGTCGAAGTTGACCGTCGTCCCGGACGCGAACGCGACACCGCGCCGCCGCTCCTCCGCGGCCAGGATCTCGCGCAGCGTCAACTGTCCCAGCCGGTACCGGCTCTGCACCCGCAGCATCCGCAGGCGCAGCCGCTCGATCAGCGTGCCCACCGTCGGCCGGTCGGAGACGTCGACCGTGGTCGGCAGGATGCAGTGGTAGCAGCCGACCACCTCGCGCTCCCGGCCGGTCCGCCCGCCGAAGTGGTCGCGTACGACGGTCGCCGGGGCACCGGACATGATCGCCAGCAGGGCGTGCACCAGCGCCGAGTAGACCACCGCCGGGCTGGTGCGGTGCCGGCGGGCGGCGAGGACCAGGGCCGCGGGCAGGGCGGCGGAGCGATAGCTGGCGCCGTACCGCTGCAACACGTCGGGGCGCAGCGGCACGAACAGGCGGGCCGGGATCCGGCGTACCTCGTCGCGCCAGAACCGTTCCGCGGCCTCGCGGCCGGGCGCCAGCTCGCCGGACCGCTCGTCCAGTGCCGAGTCGGCGGGCTGGTGGCCGCCGGGGCGTACGTCGCCGGCCGGCGGCGGGTCGGTGTCCGCACCGGTGGTGCCGGTGTCCGGCCGTTCCTGGCCGGCCGGGTCGGCGGGCATCTCGCGGCACGCCGCCGCCAGCCCGGTGAGCACGAGCCGTTCGCTGTGCCCGTCGAAGACGGCGTGGCTGACCACGATCAGCAGTTCCACGGCGCGATTGCCGGAGCGGACCACGCCGAACCGGACCAGTTCGGTGTCGGCGGCGGTGAACGGCGGCTCGGCCAACGCCCGGCGGAACGCGTCCCGGGCGGCGTCGGAGTCGTCGTCGCAGAACCGGACCGCCGGCTCGGCGGCGGCGTGCACGACCTGGACCGGCGAGCCGGCGTCGTCGAGCCGGAACGTGGTGCGCAACGCCTCGTGCGCGGCGACCAGGTCACGCAGCACCGTCACCGCGTGTCGGTGCGGGATCGGCGGATCGGGCCGGTAGGAGACGGTGATGGCGTTGCAGCTTCCGGTGTGCAGCTTCCACCACTCGAACTGCTGGGCGCCGCCGAGCGGTGCCCGCCGAACCTCCACGCCTCCGGCCACCGGACGATGATGCCACGGCCGGCGACGGGGAGCCGACGGTGAAGGCCGGCACGGCCGCGGACGGTCCCGACAGGACGGTGCCGGCGGGGTCCACATTGGGCGGGCCTGCGGGGCTGCCGCTGCTGCCACCGGAGGAGCTGGCGGCGACGCTGCGCCCGGCCGGCCGGGCGCGCGGGCTGCCCGCCGCCGCCTACACCAGCGAGCGGGTGTTCGCCTTCGAGCGCGACCGGTTCTGGCGCGGCGGCTGGACCTGCCTCGGCCGGACCGACCGGCTCGCCGAGCCCGGCGACCAGGCCGGCCTCGACGTCGCCGGCGCCGGCGTGCTCGTCGTACGCGACGCCACCGGACGGCTGCGCACCTTCCGCAACACCTGCCGGCACCGGGGCCACGAACTCGTCGCCCGCGACTGCGTGGTCCGCCGCCCGACCGTCTGGTGCGCCTACCACGCCTGGGTCTACCGGCTCGACGGCACTCTGCGCAACGCACCCCGGTACGACCCGCCGCCGGACGCCGACCTCGACCTGCTGCCGGTCCGGTCGGCACAGTGGCGGGGCTGGCTGTTCGCCGACCTGTCCGGCGACGCGCCACCGCTGCCCGACGTGGTCGGCGATCTCGACAGCGCGCTCGCCCCCTACCGGCCGGAGGAGCTGCGGGTCGTCGCCAGCCGGAGCTACGACGTCGCCGCGAACTGGAAACTGGTCGTGGAGAACTACCTGGAGTGCTACCACTGCCCGAGCACCCACCCGCAGCTCAGCCGGGTGCAGCGCACCGAGGGCGGGGAGAGCTTCACCCCGACCGGTGGCTGGCTCGGCGGGCACCTCGACCTGCGCAACTCGGCCAACGCCATGTCGCTGGACGGGGCCGGCCCCGGCTGGACCTTCCCGGGACTCGACGAGGACGCCGCCCGCCAGGTCCGCTACCACCTGCTGCCGCCCGACCTGTTCGTCACGGCGACCCCGGACCACCTGGTCACCCACCGGCTGGTCCCGGTGGCGACGGACCGGACCCGGGTCGAATGCGAATGGCTCCTCCCGGCCGAACTGGTCGCCGCCGGCACCGACCCCGGCTACGCCGTCGACTTCTGGCACACCACGAACCGGCAGGACTGGGCCGCCTGCGAATCGGTGCAGCGCGGGATCTCCGGCGGCGGCTACCGGCCCGGGCCGCTGGCCGCGCACGAGGATCTGCTGCACACCTTCCTCGTCCGGGTCGCCACCGCGTACCGGACCGGCGGGCCGCTGTCACCGGCCGGCCCCACCGGGGAGCCGGCGCCGTGACCGGCGGCCTTCCGGCCGGCACCGGCCCGGCGGAGCCCACGGTGGACGTGGTGGTCGTCGGTGCCGGCCTCGCCGGACTGGCCGCCGCCACCGAACTCGAAGCCGCCGGACGGCGGGTCCAGGTCGTCGAGGCACTGTCGCGGGTCGGCGGGCGGACCGCCAGCCACCACCGGTACGGGCAGGCACTCGACGCCGGCGGCGCCTACGTCGGCGCCCGCCACACCCGGGTACGGGAGCTGGCCCGCCGGTTCGGGCTGCCCCTGATCCCGACCGCCGCCCCCGGGGCGAACCTCTACGACCTGCGCGGTGAACCGGTCCGTGCCGACGCCGGCCGCCCGGCGTTCAACGCACTCGCCGTCGGCGACGCGCTCGACCGGCTCGACGACCTCGCCGCCGACGTACCGCCCACCGATCCCCGGACCGCCGCGGACGCCGCCGAACTCGACCGGCTGACCGTCGCCGGATGGGCCGCCCGCGAACTCGCCCACCCCGACGCCCGGCTCCTGGTCGACCTGCTGGTCCGGCAGATGCTCGCCGCCGACCCGGCCGACGTCAGCCTGCTGCACCTGCTGTTCTACCTGTCCTCCGGCGGCGGACTGCACTACCTGACCGCGTTCTCCGGCGGCGCCCAACAGGACCGGATCGCCGGCGGCGCCCACCTGCTCGCCGACCGGATGGCGGCGGCGCTGACCCGACCGGTCCGGCTCGGCACCCCGGTCACCGACCTGCGCCCCGGCGACGATTCCCACCCGGTCCGGGTCGTCGGCCCCGGCCTCGCCGTCCGCTGCGCGTCGGTGATCGTCGCGGTGCCGCCCGGCCCGGCGGCCCGGATCCGGTCGCTTCCGCCCGGTGTCCGGCAGCCACCGGCCCCGGCCCGGACCATGGGCGCCACGGTCAAGCTGCACCTGGTCTACGACCGTCCGTTCTGGACCGATGCCGGCCTGTCCGGCTGGGTGACCGCCGGCACCGGCCCGCTGCGGTACATCGTGGACGACTCGGCCGGCCGCGCCGGGCTCGGAGTACTCGTCGGCTTCGTCACCGGCCCGGACGCCCACCGGTACGCCGCCCAGGCCCCGGTCGTCCGCCGGGCGGCGGTGCTCGACCGGCTCGCCGGCTGGTTCGGTCCCGCGGCCCGGCGGCCACTGGCCCTGCTCGAACGGGACTGGCAGGCCGAGCCGACGGTCGAGGGCTGCTACGCGGCCGTACCCGAGCCGGGCTGGTGGACGACGGCCGGCCGGCCACCGTGGTCGGCGACCGCGCCGGACGGGCCGGTGCTCTGGGCCGGCACCGAGCGCAGCCCCGAGTTCTACGGCCACCTGGAGGGCGCGGTCCGGTCCGGGCAGCGGGCGGCCCGGCAGATCGTCGCCGCCGACGCGGCCACCGGCCGGGTGGCCCGGTGACCCCGGACGTCCCGCCGCCGGTGGCCGACGGGCTACGGTTCGGTCTGCTGCTGCCGAACGCCGGCTACTACGCGGACCCGGGCCGGCTGCTCCAGCTCGCCCGGGCCGCCGAAGAGTCCGGGTGGGACGGCGTGTTCCTCTGGGACCACCTGCTGCTCGACCGGGCCACCCGGCTGCCGCTGGCCGACTCCTGGACGGCCGTCACCGCGATCCTGGCCGCCACCCGGCGGATCCGCGGCGGCCCCCTGGTCGTCCCGCTCGCCCAGCGGCAGCCGTGGAAGGTCGCCCGGGAGACGGTCACCCTCGACCACCTCTCCGGTGGCCGGCTCGTCCTCGGTGTCGGCCTCGGCGCCAGCGCCGACACGGACTTCGCCGCCTTCGGCCTCGACCCGGCCCCGGCCGTACGGGCCCGACGGGTCGACGAGTCACTGGCGCTGCTGGACCGGTTGTGGAGCGGGCAGGAGATCAGCCACCACGGCGACCGGTTCCGGCTGGACCGGGTCACGTTCCTGCCCCGACCCGTGCAGCGGCCCCGGATCCCGGTCTGGGTCGCCGCGACCTGGCCGGCCCACGGCCCGGGTCCGCTGGCGCGGGCGGCCCGCCGGGACGGCGTCGTCCCGATGGTCCGCGAGCCCGGCGGCGGGCTGCGTGGACCGGACCGGGCCGAACTCGCCGCCATCCTGGCCGCGGTGCCCGACCACCCGCCCGGATGGACGGTGGCGGTGCCCGGCCGGCTGCCGCCCGCCGACCGGCCCCGCGCCCGGGCCCTGGCCGCCGGCTACCGGGACGCCGGCGCCACCTGGTGGCTGGAGTCCTTCGACCCGTGGCGCCGCGATCCCCGGCAGGCCTGGTCGTGGGCCGGCCAGGAACCGCCCCGACCATGACCCCGACACCCCGCCGTCGCGGGCAGCCCCCGGCCCCGGCCGGCGAAGGACGAGGAGGCACCCGGTGACGATCCTGACCGACGCCCGGCTCCTGGCCGGCGCCCTGCGCGTCGCCCGGGCGCCGCTGACCGCCGTACTGGTGCTGCTCCTCGTCCTCGGCGCGCTGTTGCCGCCGGCGAGCGCGGTCGCGATGGCCCACCTCGTCGGCCGCATCCAGGCCGCCGTACCCACCGGCGCGACGCTGTCGGTGCTGGCGCTGCCGCTGCTCGCGTTCGTCCTGGTGCTGCTGCTCGGCCACCTCGTGGACACCGCGGTGGCGCCGCTGGCGTTCCTGGCCACGGCCCGCGTCGACGGCGCCCACCGGACCCGGGTCGCCGGCCTCGCCGCCGCCGGCGAAACCATTGCCCCGCTCGAGGATCCGCAGGTCCAGGCGCTGATCCGGGCGGCCCGCGCCGATCCGGAGAACTGGACCGAACACACCCCCGGCGCGGGCGCGGTCGCCGGCCTGCGGCTGGCCGGCAACCTCGTCGGCGTCGCCGGTGGCTGCCTGGTCCTGGCCCGCTACGCCGGCTGGCTGGTGCCGCTGCTGTTGCTTCCCGCCGTGGTGAACGGGTTCATCCGGCAGCGGGACGCGGCCCGGGCGGTCGCGGTCTGGCGGGGCGGGGCCCTCGCCGGGGCCCGCCAGCAGCGGTGGCAGGACGCGGCGACGTCGCCGGCCGAGGGCAAGGACATCCGGATCTACGGCCTCGGCGACTGGCTGACCCGGCGGATCCGGCGGCACGCCCTGGCCGGCGACGGTCCGGTCTGGGCGTCGCTGGCCCGGGCGATCCCGCGCGAGGCCGGCCAACTGGTGCTTGTCGGCGTACCCCTGGTGACCGGCTACGCGATCGTCGCCGCCGGCGCGGCCGGTGCTCCGGCGGGACCGGACCGGGTCGTCGCCGCCACCGCGGTACTGGCCGCCGGCGTGGCGATCTTCCAGGCGCTGGGCTGGAGCGAGGACCTGCGGGTGGCGGTCTCGGCGGCCGGATGCCTGCGCGCCACCGTGGACCTCGCCGAGCGGCTGCCCGCCCCGACCACGGCCCCGCTCCAGGCCGCGGTCCCGCTCCAGTCGGTGGGCGCGGATGCCGCCATCCCGGTACGCCCCGACGGGCCGGCGCTCGTGCGCTTCGAAGGGGTCTCGTTCGGCTACCCGAACGCCCGGCGGCCGGTGCTCGACCATCTGGACCTGGAGATCCGGCCCGGTGAACTGCTCGCCGTGGTCGGCCTGAACGGTGCCGGCAAGTCGACCCTGATCAAGCTCCTGGCCGGGCTGTACGAGCCCGACGAGGGCCGGATCACCGCCGACGGCGTCGACATCGCCACCATCGGCGCGACCGCCTGGCGGCGCCGGCTGGCCATCGTGTTCCAGGACTTCGTCCGCTACCACCTGCCGGCCCGCGACAACGTCGTACTCGGTCGCGGCGACCAGCCACCCGATCCGGCCGTGCTCGACGCCGCCGCCGGCGACGCCGGCCTCGCCCCGGTGCTGGCCCGGCTCCCCGCCGGCTGGGACACCCCGCTGGCCCGCAGCGCGACCGGCGGGGTCGACCTCTCCGGCGGCCAGTGGCAGCAGGTCGTGCTCGCCCGCGCCCGCTACGCCGTACGGATGGGAGCCGACCTGCTGGTCCTCGACGAGCCGACCGCGCACCTCGACGTCCGCACCGAGTTCGAGGTCTTCAACCGACTGGCCACGAACCGGGGCGGGGCGAGCGTGGTGCTGATCTCGCACCGCCTGTCCACGGTCCGCCAGGCCGACCGGATCGTGCTCCTCGACGGCGGCCGGATCACCGAGAGCGGCAGCCACGACGAACTGGTCGCCCGGCAGGGCCGGTACGCCGAACTGTTCGCGATCCAGGCCCGCCGGTTCGCCACCGAACCGTCGACCAAACCGTCGACCGGGCCGGCGACGACGGCCGGATCCGGCGCACCGACCGCCTCCACGAGCGGCGGCCACGGATGACCGGCCGGCCGGGGACGGACCGCACCGGGTCCATCCGCCGCTACCTGCTCCTGTGGGCCGAACTGCTGGTGGACTCCTGGCGCCGCGCCCCGGTGTTGACCGCCATGCAGTTCGTCATCCCCGCCGGGATGGCGGCCGCGGTCACCGGCGGCGCACTCGCCCTGCGGGCGGCCGTCGATGCCATGATCGCCGCGGATCCCTCCGCCGCCGTCGTCGCCGCCATCGGGGCGGGGCTGGCCGGCGCGGCGGGCATCGTGCTCGGCGCACTGGACTCGCACACCGCCGGGATCCTCATCGGCAAGGTCGCCGTCCTCGACCTCAACCCGCGCATCCACCGCGCCATCACCACCCTCGACGGCCTCGAACACCTGGAACGGACCGACTTCCAGGACCGGCTCACCCTGCTCCGCAACGCCGGCTGGGAGATCGTCCTGAGCCTGTGGTCCGCCAACGGCGTCCTGTTCGCCGTACTCGAACTCACCGTCATGCTGCTCCTGCTCGGCACGGTGAACCCGTGGCTGCTGTGGCTGCTGGCGTTCGCCGCCGTACCGCTGTGGTTCGACCAGCGCGGCAACAACGCCGTCATCCGGGCCGACCTCGCCACCGCCGAACCGATCCGTCGCCAGCGGCACCTGTTCGACCTGGCCACCGACCCCGCCAGCGGCAAGGAGATCCGCGTCGCGGGTACGGGCGACGAGATTGCCCGCCGCCAGGCCGGTGCCTGGGACGAGGCGATGCGCCTGCGGTTCCGGGCCCGGCTGGTCGCCGCCGGCTGGCGGACGACCGGCTGGCTGCTGTTCACCGCCGGCTTCGGCGCCGCCCTGGCCCTGGTCGTGCACCAGGCCGCCAACGGCACCGGTTCCGCCGGCGACCTCGTGCTCGCCGTCACCGTCGCCGCCGCGCTGCGGCAGTCGGTGTCGACCGGCGTCCGATACACCACCAACGTCGCCAGCGCCGGCCGCGTGATCGAACCGTACCTGTGGCTGCGTGACTACGTACGCGCCAACCGGGACCGGACCGGGGCGACGACGCCCGCACCGGCCCGACTGGCCCACGGGATCACCCTCGACCGGGTCGCCTACCGCTATCCGGGCGCGGCCGGCCCGGCCCTGGCCGAGGTCAGCGTGCACCTGCCGGCCGGGTCGGTGGTCGCCCTGGTCGGCGAGTACGGCTCCGGCAAGACCACCCTCGTCAAGCTCCTCGGCAAGCTCTACCGGCCGGACAGCGGACGGATCCTCGTCGACGGGATACCGCTCGACGAGTTGGAGACCGCGGCCTGGCGCACCCGGATCAGCGCCACGTTCCAGGACTTCGGCCGGTTCCCGACCCGGTTCGCCGAGAACGTCGGCGTCGGCGACCTGCCGCACCGCACCGACCGGGAACGGATCGCGGCGGCGGTACGGGAGGCCGACGCGACCGGTCTGGTCGACCGGCTGCCGGACGGTCTCGACACCGAACTCGGCGCCTCCTTCGGCGGCACCGACCTGTCCGAGGGGCAGTGGCAGAAGACCGCGCTGGCCCGGGCCGCGATGCGACCGCGACCGCTGCTGTTCCTGCTCGACGAACCGACCGCGTCCCTCGACGCCCCGAGCGAGCAGGAGATCTTCGACCGGCAGATGGAACGCTCCCGCCGCCGCGCCGCCGAGACCGGTGCCGTCACGGTCATCGTCTCGCACCGGTTCTCCACCGTCACCGGTGCGGACCTCATCCTCACCCTGCACCACGGCCGGCTCGTCGAGGCGGGCAGCCACCGGGAGCTGACGGCCATCCCCGACGGTCGGTACGCCACGCTCTACCGCATGCAGGCCGAGGCGTACAGCCGGCGGGGCCGGCCGGCGGGCACGGGCGACTGATTCACGGCGTCTTCCGTCCACCGACCATGGTTATGATCGCGCGAAATCGTCCGAAGGGCAGGAGCGCGGATGCGGGTCGGGATCTCCGGGACGCACGGGACCGGGAAGACGACGCTGGTCGAGGCGCTGTGCGCGCACCTGCCGGGTCACGTCGCGGCGGACGAGCCGTACTACCTGCTCGAGGAGGAGGGGTACGAGTTCCAGTTCCCGCCGTCGCCGGAGGACTACCGGGCGTTGCTGACCCGCTCGGTACGGAGTCTGTGCTCGCCGCCGGCACCCTCGGGAACGATCTTCGACCGGACCCCGCTGGACTACCTCGCATACCTGGCCGCGACCGGCGCGGACCCGGCGGAGGAGGGCGACGCCGCGCTGCTCCGCCCGGCGTTCGCGAGCCTCGATCTGCTCGTCGTCACGGTGATCACGCCCGAGACGGAGCGGGTCATGCCGGCGGCGGAGCTGCCCGGCCTTCGTAGCCGGATGAATGACGCGCTGCTGGAACTGGCCTACGACGACCCGCTGGACGCCTGGGAGGACACCCCGGTGCTGGAGCTGAGCGGACCGCTCGACGGCCGGCTGGCCACGGTCCTCGCCGCCCTGGAGCAGACCCGGCACGGCTAGGCCCCGCGGCGAAGTCGGGGCAAGCCCTCGCGGGGCCGGCCGCCGTAACGGTGCACCGGACGGCCGACCCCTTTGGCGGGCGGGGGCCTGCGCGGCCCCGGATGTTCCCTTGCTTCCGGCGCCGGTCAGCGCAGGGTGTCGATGTCGATGACGAACCGGTACCGCACGTCCGAGGCGAGCACCCGCTCGTACGCCTCGTTCACCGCGTCGGCGCTGATGATCTCGACGTCGGGCGCGATGCCGCGCTCGGCGCAGAAGTCGAGCATCTCCTGGGTCTCGGCGATGCTGCCGATGCTGGAGCCGGCGAACGAGCGGCGGTTGGCGAACAGCGTGAACACGGGCACCGGCAGCGGCTGCGGCGGGGCGCCCACGCTGACCAGGGTGCCGTCCAGGCGGAGCAGGCTCAGGTAGGCGGCCATGTCGATCGGCGCGCTGACGGTGTTGATGATCAGGTCGAAGCTGTTCCCCAGCGCCTCGAAGGTCGCCGGGTCGTTTGTGGCGTGGTAGTGCTCGGCGCCGAAGGCGAGGCCGTCGTCCTTCTTGCCCAGCGTCTGCGACAGCACGGTGACCTCGGCGCCCATCGCGGCGGCGATCTTGACGGCCAGGTGTCCCAGGCCGCCGAGGCCGACCACGGCGACCTTCTTGCCCGGACCGGCGTTCCAGTGCGCCAGCGGCGAGTACGTGGTGATGCCCGCGCACAGCAGCGGGGCGGCGGTCTCGTACGGGATGTTCTCCGGCACCCGCAGCACGAAGTCCTCGTCGACGACGACGTGCGTGGAGTACCCGCCCTGGGTGACGGTGCCGTCGCGGTCGACGCCGGCGTACGTCTGGGTGTTGCCCTTCAGGCAGTACTGCTCCTGCCCGGCGCGGCAGTTGTCGCACTCCCGGCAGGAGTTGACCATGCAGCCGACGCCGACCCGGTCGCCGACGGCGTGCCGGGTGACCTCGGCGCCGACCTGCACGACCCGCCCGACGATCTCGTGGCCGACGGTGAGCGGGTACGGCACGGCGCCCCACTCTCCGCGGACGGTGTGGATGTCGGAGTGGCAGATGCCGGCGTAGCGGATCTCGATGAGGACATCGCGCGGCCCGACGTCGCGCCGCTCGATCGTGGTGCGCACGAGCGGTTCGGTGGCCGAGGTCGCGGCGATGGCGTTGACGGGGCGGGTGTTGACGGTGGAAATGGTGTTCCTCCAGTTACATGGTGACGACCGGTCGGTCTTAGCTGATCACAGGTGCGGTGGTGCGGCGAGTTTCGGTCGGGACGTGCCCTGCCGGTGCCGTCACGGGCGCAGCAGCGTCTTGATGGCGCGGCGTTCGTCCATCGCCCGGTAGCCCTCGGCCGCCCGGTCCAGCGGCAGTTCCAGGTCGAAGACCTTCCCGGGGTCGATCGTGCGGTCGCCGATCAGTTCCATCAGGTGCGGCAGGAACCGACGTACGGGAGCCGGACCGCCGTGCAGGTGCACCAGCGAGAAGAACATCTCCATGCCGGGCAGGCTCACGTCGTGGGTGACACCGACGAACCCGACATGCCCGCCGGCGCGGGTGGCGCGGACAGCCTGCATCATCGACTCCTGGGTGCCGACCGCCTCGATCATCGAGTGGGCGCCGAGCCCGTCGGTGAGGTCCTTGATCCGGGCGACGCCCTCGTCGCCCCGCTCGGCGACGATGTCGGTCGCCCCGAACTCGACGGCGAGCTTCTGCCGGGGCTCGTGCCGGCTCATCGCGATGATCCGCTCCGCGCCGAGCTGCCGGGCCGCCATGATCGCGAGCAGGCCGACCGCGCCGTCACCGACGACCGCGACGGTCCTGCCGGGACCGGCCTCGGCGGCCACCGCGGCGAACCAGCCGGTGCCGAGGACGTCCGACGCGGCCAGGTAGCCGGGGATCAGATCTGCCGGGGGCACCTCGGGCGTGGGCACCAGCGTGCCGTCGGCCAGCGGCACCCGCAGGTATTCGGCCTGTGAGCCGAGCATGCCCATCGGTACCCGGTGCACGCAGGCACTCTGGTAGCCGGAGCGGCAGATCTCGCAGGTGTTGTCGGAGGCCCAGAACGAGCCGACGACGAACTGGCCCGGCGTGACGCCGGTGACGTCACTGCCCACCTCCTCGACGATGCCCACGTACTCGTGGCCCATCGCCGTCGGGCCCTCCACCTTCTGGACTCCGCGGTACGGCCACAGGTCGGACCCGCAGACGCACGTCGCCGACAGGCGGATGATCGCGTCCGTCGGCTGTTCGATGCGGGGGTCGTCGCGGTTCTCGACCCGGACGTCACCGGGAGCGTGCAAGACAGCACCGCGCATGGTGTTCTCCTTGATCCGTTCGCTGACCCACCGGGGCGCCGGTACGGCGTCGGGGCGGTGTCCTCGGGTTTCTTTCGCACCTACCCGGATCCCAGGAAACCGCGCCCGGCGTTCGGGCGGGAGTCCCTGTTGAGAGGTGTACCGGCAGTACATCCCAGTTCAGCGAGGCGCGTCGTACGGTCGGGGATGTGAACAACCGAGTCGAAGTGCACGAGTTCCTCACCTCGCGCCGGGCCAAGATCACCCCGGAGCGGGCCGGAATCCCGGACACCGGGCGGCGCCGCGTACCCGGGCTGCGCCGCGGCGAGGTCGCCGCGCTGGCCGGGGTGAGCGTGGAGTACTACGCCAAGCTCGAGCGCGGCTCGCTGGCCGGGGTCTCGGCCGGTGTGCTCGAGGCGATCGCCCGCGCCCTGCAACTCGACGACGCCGAACGCGCCCACCTGTCGCGCCTCGCGCAGGAGGCCAACGGCAGCAACGCGCTGCTACGGACGAGCCGACGCCCGAAGCGGCGGAGCGTGCGGCCCAGCCTGCAGTGGTCGCTGGACGCCATCACCACTCCGGCGATCGTGGTGAACAACCGGTCGGATCTGCTCGCCGCGAACCTGCTCGGCCGGGCCATGCACAGCGACTTCTACACCGACCCCACCGCGGCGCCGAACTTCGCCCGGTTCACGTTCCTCGACAGCACCGCCCGGCGCTTCTACCCCGACTGGGACCTGTTCGCCGACATGACGGTGGCCAACCTGCGCACGGCGGCCGGGATAGACCCCCATGACAAGGGTCTGCACGACCTGGTCGGCGAGCTGTCCACCCGCAGCGACGACTTCCGCCGCCGCTGGGGCGCGCACAACGTGCGCATCCACGGCACCGGCGTCAAACATTTCCACCATCACATCGTCGGCGACCTCGCGCTGGCGTACGAGAGCATGGAACTGCGTGCCGAACCGGACCTCACCATGACCATCTACGCCGCCGAACCCGACTCGTCGACCGCGCACGCGCTCACGCTTCTCGCCTCCTGGGCCGCCAGCGCCAGCGACGCCAGCCTCTCGGCGGCGGATCGCTAGGGGGTGGTTGGGCCGCCCGCCAGGTACGGCCCGACCGGACCCGCCGGAGGGTGTTGTTGATCCCGGGTTCCGGTTCCGTACACGTGGGGGTGCTAGCGTCCGGCCGGCGCGGGCAGGGCGCGGCATCCTGGCCGCCGGGGTCCACCCGGCGCCTGCGGTGTTCCCGGCCCGCGCTGTCGGCGTCGGTTCGGTCGACCGTGGGTTCACCGACCGGCTTTCCCTCGTAGCTCGGGTCTGGTGTCCAGTGAGTCGTACTCCCCGCGTGCCGCGTAACGACTGGTCGTCGGTGACCCCGCCCGGGTTGGACGGATGGCGGCCGGAGCTGACGGTGAGTGTGGTCATCCCCGCCTTCCAGTGCCAGCCCACGCTCGACCTGACACTGGCGTCGCTCAGCCGGCAGACCTACCCCGCCGACCTGCTCGAGGTCGTCGTCGTGGACGACGGGTCCGATTCACCGCTGGCCCTGCCCCCGATCCGGCCCGAGCGGACAATGCTGCTGCGGGCCGAGTCCGGCTGGGGGCGGGCGAACGCGCTGCGTCTCGGCGCGGCGCACAGCAGCGGGCAGATCCTCCACTGGCTCGACGCGGACATGGTGGTGTATCCGGAGCACGTCGCGGCCCAGGCCCGGTGGCAGCACGTGCTGCCGTACGCGGTGACACTCGGCTACAAGCGGTTCGTCGACCCGGACGTGGACGGGCCGTGGCCGTCGCCACAGGTGGTCGACGAGGCGGCGGGCCGGGGGGCGCTCGGGGACCTGTTCGGTGGCCGCACCGGCGAGCCCCACGTCTACGTCGAGCGTTACGTCGCGCAGACGGACCAGCTCCGGACCGCCGACCACCACGCGTTCAAGATCCATGTCGGGGCCACCGCCGCACTGCGCCGCGAGTTGTACGACGCCGCGGGCGGCCTCGACCCGCGGCTGCGTCTGGGCGAGGACACCGAACTCGGCTACCGGCTGGCCCAGGCCGGCGCGGTGTTCGTACCGGAACCACAGGCCCGCAGCTGGCATCTCGGGCGCACGCACGTCATGAAGGCCCGCGAGCAGGTCGCCCGCTACAACCGTCCGTTCCTGGCCGACCGCATCCCGTTCCCCCGCAACTGGCGCAAGGTCGGCGGACCGACCTGGACCGTTCCGCTGGTCGAGGTGGTGGTCGCGGTCGAGGACGAGCCGCTGGAGCGGGTACGGGCGGCCGTCGACTCCGTTCTGCGCGGCGCGGAGCACGACGTCCGGGTCAACCTCGTCGGCCCGTGGGACCGGCTCGACGACTCGCGGGTACGGGTGCTGGCCGACCCGTTGCTCGACCTGCGGCTGATCGCCGCCACCTACCACGGCGAACCCCGCGTCCGGCTGGTCACCGAACGGCCCACGTCGGCGTTCCCGGCGCCGTACCTCCTCGAACTGCCGGCGGCGTACGGCCTGACGCCGGACGCCCTACGGCACCTGGTCGATCTCGCCGACCGCCACCAGGTCGGTCTGGTCCGCGTCGGCCCGCCCGGGGGCGACGGGCCGGGGACGCCCGTCATGCTGTGGCGGACCGCCGCGCTCGGGCGGGCGCGGTGGGTACGGGCCGACGGTGAGTCGCTGTTCGACGCGGTCGACTCGGTGTACGGCCACCGGGACGTCACCGCCACGGAGGTCGGCGTCACCGACCTGTCCGGTCCCGAGCCCGGACAGCCCGGTGCCGGCGCGACCGCCGGCAGGCGGCCCGTTCTGGTGCCGTCGACCGTCGAGGTGGAGGGCGTGCGGTCGCTGGCCAGGGCAACCGTCGTGGTCGCCTGGCTGGCGGGGCGGCGGCTCAAGACCGTGCTGCGCGCCCCGGTCCGGGCCACCCGCCGACGCTCCGACGGCTGACCGGCTGACTTCCCAACGGCTAGGCCGCGGGGACGCCCTCGGCCATCTCGGGCCGGCCGGCGGGCGACCGGCCGCGCCGCTTGAGGATCAGGTCCCGCACGCTGCGCCGGAGCTGCGGCGGGATCAGCCAGACCTGAAGGAAGGTCACGTAGTCGAGCGGTCCGGGCCGCCCGTGCCGGCGGGCCTCCCGCAGCAGCGTCCGGAACACCCGCGGGCTGCGGGTGTGCGCCGCCATCGAGCTGACCACGCTCATCGTGATCGCCGCGTACGCCCGTGGCGTGAGCAGCGGCCGGCTGCGCCGCAGCCACTCCAGTTGCTCGTTCCACGGTGAACTCAGGCTGATCCGCGGCCGGTTCTCGTCCTGATGCCAGATGACCAGCGGCTCGTCGGCGAACACGAGGTCGACGTCGTCGTGGCCGAGCGCCCGCAGGGTCCAGTCGAGTTCCTGCATCCGGGGCACCGCGGGATCGAACGGCACCCGGCGCAGCAGTTCGGTCGGAGCCATGATCGTGGACGTCTGGATGAACCCGTCGCCGTGGAACAACCCGCGCCGCACCGTCAGGTACTCGCTCAACGGCTCACCGTCCGCCGGCAGCCGGCGGGGTATGACGAACTCCCCACGAGGTGTGCGGTTCACCAGCCGGCTCGCGACGATCGGCAGCGGAACCCGCGTCCGCCCGGCGAGGTCGAACTGCACGGCGAGCTTGTGCGCGAGCCACTCGTCGTCGTCGTCGAGCAGGGCGGTCCAGGGCGCCCGGGCCACCCGTACGCCCTCGTTGCGGGCGTTCGGCGCACCCCCCTGTGCGGCCAGTTCGACCACCCGGAGCCGGGCATCGGTGATCGCCGCGAGCGCGGCAGCGGTCTCCCCGTCGGGGCCGTCGACCACGACGATGACCTCGATGTTGACGAGGGTCTGCGCGAGTACACTGTGGACCGCGCGGGTCACCAGTGCCGGCCGGCCCCGGGTCGGGATGACCACGCTGACGTCAGGTGCAGAAGACATTTCGGACCCGCTATCAGTTCGAAAGACGAGGCGTGCAAGGTCGAGCCCGTCCGGCACTGTCGGGCGAGGCGCCGTCGCGGTCGGGCAGGGCGGACGCTATGCGCCCTGGGCGGCCACCGGGTGAAGCCGAGATGGGGAACGGTCGTACAACTGGTCAGCAACAATCAATGCCGCGCGGCGCCCGGCGGGCGCGGGCCGTCCGGCGCGGCCGCGATGGCGGGTGTCCACGGGCGGGACCGTCAGAGGACGGCGAGGGCCTTGCCGATGTTCCGCTCGGCCAGGTCCAGCATCCATCGCCGATCGGGAAAGTCGGTGTCCGCGATCCGCAGCGGCCCCTCGATCAGAGACAGCACCTGGGCATACCGGTAGAGCTCCAGCCGGTGCGGGTCGAGGTCGACCGGGCGCAGCAGTGGATAGGCGTCGCCGAAGCGCATCCGTAGCCAGGCATGCTCCCACTCGACGTCGAAGTACGTCAGGCCCTCGATATCGATCACGACAGGTTCGCCGGCGGGCGTGACGAGTACGTGGTCCGGCCCGAGTTCGCCATGGACCAGCCCGTACGTCGCACGTTCCGCGACCGCGCCACGGAGGTGACGCACGTGCCCGGCGATCCGGTCGTGCGCGTCGGCCAGCCGGGCGTCGCGGACGGCGGCGGCGTGCAGATGACTCAGCGCCCGGTCCACGACGATGTCCTCGGGGCGTCGGCGCTGGGACGCCACGCCGCTGGCGATGGCGGCGAGCTTCCCGTATCTCGGACCGAGGGTGCGGTGCATGCGGCGTAGGGCGTCACCGAGCGTGGCCAGCGGCGCGGCGGCGGCGGCCGGATCGCGGTCCAGCAACGATTCGAGCTTCACCGCGCCCACGTCCTCCAGTAGTGCGACATCCGCGTCGAGGTAGCGGCCGTCACGGTCGAGCATCAGCAGTTGGGGGATCCGCACGTCGACGGCGGCGAGGGCCGCGTGGTTGGTGGCGAACAGTTCCGCGCCGGACGCGTCGGTGAACGGGTCGTCGGGGACGGTCGGTGACGGCGGCCAGTAGTTCTCACCGGCCGCCCACACGTAGAGGATCACGGTCGTCCGGTCGTCCAGACGCAGCCGGTATACGCCCTTCTTGCTGCCACCCACCAGCCGGTCCAGCGCGACGACCCGGCGGCCGGCGCCGAACTGGTCCGCCACCAGGTCTCGCACGTCGTCCAACCGCGGGAACCACCGACGGGCGACCATCACCGGCGGCCCGCCACCGCGCGGTCCGTCATCGTCGCTCCGCTCCGCGCGCGTCGACTCCTGAGGTGGTCACCGAGTCCCGGGATGGCCATGGCGACCAGGCAGATTCCGCCATACACCGGGAGCCTGGTCCCGCCCAGGACGAACCGCGCGTGCCGCTCGGAGACCCGTGGCGGGACCGCCAGGTTTGCCGGCTTACGGCCGGGGAAGCCGCCGCCATGCGGATCGGATACAAGCTCGCGGCCGAGGGATTCGGTCCGAAGGAACTCGTCCGGCAGGCGATCCGTGCCGAACAGGCCGGTTTCGACTTCGTCGAGATCAGCGACCATTACCACCCCTGGCTGGACGTGCAGGGGCATTCGCCGTTCGCCTGGAACGTCCTCAGCGCGATCGCGCCCCAGACCACGACACTGGGGCTGGCGACCGGGGTCACCTGCCCCAGCATCCGGTATCACCCGGCCATCGTGGCCCAGGCGGCGGCCACCCTCCAGATCATCTCCGACAACCGGTTCACCCTCGGCATCGGCGCCGGTGAGCGGCTCAACGAGCACGTGGTCGGCACCGGCGTCCCCAGCGTGCACGGCCGGCACGAACGGCTCGGCGAGGCGCTGGACATCATCAACCTGCTCTGGAAGGGCGGCTACCGGTCGTACGAGGGCAAGCACCTGCGGCTGGAGGACGCTCGCATCTTCGACCTGCCCGAACAGCTGCCCGTCGTCGCGGTCGCCGCCGGCGGGAAGAACGCCGCGACGCTGGCCGCCACCCACGGCAGCGGGATGTTCGCCACCGAGCCGCGCGGCGACCTGGTGGGGACGTACACGGCCGCGGGTGGCGCCGGGCCGCGCTACGCCGAGGTGCCGATGGCGTGGGCGGCCACCGAGGACGAGGCCGTGCGGGAGGCGCTGCGGACCTCGCGGTGGGCGGTGCTCGGCTGGAAGGTGATGAGCGAGTTGCCCAATCCGGTCAACTTCGACGCGGCCTCGCGGCCGGTCACCGCCGACGACATCCGCGCGCAGTTCGCCGTCGGGCCGGCCCCGGAGCCGTACGTCGAGGCGGTGAAGAAGTTCACCGACGCGGGCTTCGACCACATCGTGTTGCAGAACGCCGGCCCGGATCCGGACGGCTTCCTCGACTTCTTCGCGCGTGAACTCCGGGGCCGCCTCACCTAGGCGGCCCGGCCCGGGTGCCGGCGAGGTTCGGGAACGTGATTCCGGGTAGCAGATCTCCGACGACAGCGACTCGGAGGTGCACCGGCATGAAGGCTCTGACCTGGCAGGGTAAGCGGGATGTCCGGGTGGAAGACGTCCCGGATCCGCGTATCGAGGAGCCCACCGACGCCGTCGTACGCGTGACGTCCACCGCGATCTGCGGCTCCGACCTGCACCTGTACGAGGTGCTCGGGGCGTATCTGAAGCCCGGCGACATCCTCGGGCACGAGGCGATGGGCATCGTGGAGGAGGTGGGGCCGGGGGTGGACCGGCTCCGGCCGGGCGACCGGGTCGTCGTACCGTTCAACATCGCGTGCGGATCGTGCTGGATGTGCGAGCGCCAACTGTTCGCCCAGTGCGAGACGACCCAGGTCCGGTCCGCGGGCAAGGGTGCCGCGCTGTTCGGCTACACCTCGTTGTACGGGTCGGTGCCCGGCGGGCAGGCCGAATACCTCCGGGTTCCGCAGGCACAGTTCGGTCCGGTGAAGGTGCCGCCCGGTGGCGCGGACGAGCGCTACCTGTACCTGTCCGACATCCTGCCGACGGCGTGGCAGGCGGTGCGGTACGCCGACGTTCCGCCCGGCGGCAGCCTCGCCGTCTTCGGTCTCGGGCCGGTCGGGCAGTTCTGCGCCCGGGTGGGTCGGCACCTCGGCGCCGGGCGGGTCATCGGGCTGGATCTGGTGCCGGAGCGGTTGGCGATGGCCCGCCGCCATGGTGTCGAGGTCGTCGACGTGACCGACCTCGACGACGTTCCCGGGGCGCTGATCGACATGGTCGACGGAAGGGGCCCGGACGCGGTGATCGACGCGGTCGGCATGGAGGCGCACGGTTCGCCGTGGGGCAAGGCCGCCCAGGCCGCGGTCGGGCTGCTGCCGGACCGGGTGGCGCAGTCGGTGACCGACCGGTTCGGGGTCGACCGGCTCAGCGTCCTGCACGCCGCGGTGAAGGCGGTCCGGCGGGGCGGCACGGTCTCGCTCTCCGGCGTCTACGGCGGTGAGGTCGACCCGATGCCGCTGATGGAGATGTTCGACCGGGGCGTCCAGGTGCGGATGGGGCAGGCCCACGTCCGCCGGTGGACCGATGAGATCCTGCCGGTCCTCGAGCGGGACGACGACCCGCTCGGGGTGGCGGACCTGCGGACCCACCGGCTGCCGCTGGAGCGCGCCGCCGAGGGCTACGAGATGTTCCAGAAGAAGGCGGACGGCTGTGTGAAGGTCGTGCTCGCGCCGTAGCTAGAGGATGGGCTTGCCGCCGGTCACCGGGATCATCGCCCCGGAGATGTAGCTGGCCTCGTCGGAGGCGAGCAGCACGTAGGCCGGGGCGACCTCCTTCGGCTGTCCGGGGCGGCCGAGCGGGCCGTTGCGGCCGAACTGTTCGACCTGCTCGGGCGGCATCGTGGACGGGATGAGCGGGGTCCAGATCGGGCCCGGGGCGACGCTGTTGACCCGGATGCCCCGCTCGCCGAGCATCTGGGCCAGCCCGGCGGTGAAGTTGGCAATCGCGCCCTTGGTCGTGGCGTACGGCAGCAGGGTGGGGCGGGGCATGTCCGAGTTGATCGAACTCGTGTTGATGATCGACGCGCCGGGGCCCAGGTGCGGAAGCGCGGCGTGGACCAGCCGGAACATCGCGGTGATGTTGACGTCGAAGGTGTGCTGCCACTCGTGGTCGGTGATTTCCTCGACGGTCTCGTGGGTCATCTGGTAGGCCGCGTTGTTGACCAGTACGTCGATGCCGCCCAGTTCCTCGACGGCCCGGGCGATGACGTTCCGGCAGTGTGCCGGGTCGGCGAGGTCGCCGGGTACCGGCACCGCCCGCCGGCCGGCCCGCTCGACGAGCTTCGCGGTGCTCTCGGCGTCGTCGTGTTCGTCGAGGTAGGAGATCAGCACGTCGGCGCCCTCGCGGGCGAAGGCGATCGCGACCGCGCGGCCGATGCCGCTGTCGCCGCCGGTCACGATCGCCCTCTTGTCCCGCAGGCGTCCCGAGCCCTGGTAGGAGTCCTCGCCGTGGTCGGGCTTGTGCCGCATGGCGGCCAGGGTGCCCGGTGGCTGTTGCCGGTCCTCGAACTGCTGTTGCCCGCTCATGTCACGGTTCCTTCCCGCCGTCCGGTGGGGCCGTGACGCACGCCGGGTGCCGGGCGGTCAGGCCTTCGCCGAGCTGAGTGCCAGAGGGTCGGCCGGCGCCTTCGACCTGGCGGCGGTCATCTGCTCGCCGAGTTCGACGAGGCGGTTACGACCGAGGTTCTTGCGGACCTCCGGAAACCACTCCTTCTCCTCTTCCTCCACGTGGTGCCGCACGTTCTCGATCAGCACGGTGACCTTGGCGTCGAAGGTCTCGTCACCCGGATCGAGGTCACGCAGTTCCGACAGCAGCCAGGCGACCACGTGGTGTTCCTCCACCGATTCCAGCACGTGCTCGGTCGTGTCGGGTGCCTCTTCGCGGACCGCCGGGTAGAAGATGGTCTCCTCGATGAACGCGTGTGTCGTCAACTCCTTGATCATGTTGTCGACCAGGGCACGCTTCGCCTTCGGCGTGGCATCCTTGTGCGTCTTCTCGAACTTCTTGAACAGGTCCTCGACCGTCTTGTGGTCCTCACGCAGCATCACGATGCCGTCCATGTCGATCCCCTTCTCCGGCGTCCATCCGGGCAGCGTCCGCTCACCCGGCTCTCACCTGGGCAGATGCCCGAGGCGGATCGACCGCAAACCGTTCCGCGCCGTCCTCGCCCCAGTTCGGACGCGGTGACGCGGCGCGGCGGCCGGTGCCGCTCCGGGTGGCCCGGGTTTGCCGGCCGGTGGTCGGGGAACGGCAGTCGGTATGGCTCTCGACGACACCCTCGCCCTGGCGTACGAGGGCTACGGCTGGCTGTCCAACCGGCGGCGCCGCGCCGGCGGCGGCCCGGTCCGGGGCAGGTTCCTGGGACAGCGGGTCGTCGGCCTGGTGGGGCACGGCGGCGGTGGAACTGCTCAACCTGCTGCGTCCCACCGTCGCGGTGAGCTGGTTCCTGACCTTCGCCGCGCACGCGCTGCACCGGTGGCCGCGACACTCGGCCCGGCTGCGGGACGATCCGGCCTACGCCGGGCCGTTGGTCCAGGAGGTCCGGCGCTTCTATCCGTTCGCGCCCTTCGTCGGCGGCCGGGCCGTACGCGACTTGAGCTGGGCCGGCCATGACATTCCCGCCGGAACGCTGGTGCTGCTCGACATCTACGGGCAGAACCACGACCCGGCGTTGTGGCCCGCCCCCTACCGGTTCGACCCGGAACGCTTCGTCGGACGCGAAGTCGACATGTTCGGACTGATCCCGCAGGGCGGCGGCGACGTCCGCACCGGGCACCGGTGCCCGGGCGAGGACCTGACCGTGACCCTGCTGCGCCGGCTCGTGTCGTGCCTGGTCGAGCTCGACTACCGGGTGCCGGACCAGGACCTCACGATCCCGCTGCACCGCATCCCGACCCGGCCCAGGAGCGGCTTCGTCCTCACCGCGACCTGACCGGCTCAGTCGTGCTCTATGCGGGAGACCGGGGCGACCACCAGGTCGTGCATACGCCAGTCGAAGTCGCGTACGAACGCCGACAGTTCCTCGAGGCGGTGCACCAGCCGGTCGGTGTCGGTCTGGGGGACCACGAGAAGTTCACCGACGAAGACGTGCCCCTCCTCACGGACCCGCAGCCAGGCGTCGTTGATCCAGTCGTGGTCGCGGACCGCGGCCAGCAACCGGTCCGGCAGCGGATGGGGGCAGCTACCGTCGACGACCGTGGGACGTTCGTCCATCAGGTCCCCCACCGCGCTGCGGGTCGTACGTATCCCGTCGCGGACGATGTCCCCGCCGATGACCAGGGCTGCGACGGCGTCGGCCCACCAGAGTCCGGCGCCGATGCCGAGCACGCCCAGGATCGCGGCACCGGCGGTGAGCCAGTCCGCCCGGTTCATCTCGGCATCGGCGTAGAGGACCTTGTCGTGCAGTTCGCGAGCGATCCGCTGCTTGATCCGACCGAGCACGATCGCCGGAACCATCGTGACGAGCAGGACCGCCACCATCAGCCAGCCCAGCCAGAACTGGAACCCGAACACCTCGACCAGACCGATCGGTGCCCGCTCGCGGGCGATCAGGCGGGTCAGCGAGTCGTAGACGACGTACCCGCCGAGCCCGAGCAGGGCGACGGAGCCGGCCAGGAAGGCGGCGCTGACCGACCGGTGGTAGCCGTACGGGAACCGCCGGTTGGGTCTGCGGTTGCGGTACCGGGCGGCGATCAGGAACACGATCGGCGGCACCAGCCCCAGCATGTCCTCGATCCACGCCGCCTTCATCGCCTGCGACTGCCCGAGCGTCACCGCGAGCAGCGACACCGCGACGACGAAGAACCCGATCGTCACCCACTCCAGCCGCACCGCGCGACGGTGCAGCTCGGCCCGGTCCGGGGGCATCTCGAACCGGTCGTAGACCCTCATGACCCGGCCCCCGGCCGCTCCGCCTCGACCAGCAGCCTGGTCACCTCGGCGTGCGACAGACCGAGCAGGAACCGCTCCACCTCGACCTGCCAGCCGTTCTCCCCCGGCGGGACCGCCCACACGTGGTCCTGCCCGCCCAGGTCGTGCCCGGATTCGTCCAGTCCGAGCGCGGCGACCCGCCACTCGCCGACGACGACCGGGATCGTCTCGGCGCCGGTCACCTCCGGAACCGGTACGACCACCGCCCCCTCGCCGGCCAGCGCCGCGACCTCGGCGGTGCCGGCCGGAACGGCCACCCGTACGTCGTCGAGATCGTCGGGTACTTCCACCCCGGGCCGGGCCGCCACGACCGTCCGCGTCGTCACGTAGGGGCGGGTGAACGAGGCGGATTCGGTCCACGGCGCCTTCGCGTCCAGCCCGCCGATGACCAGGTCGAGCACCCGGTCCTTGACGGCGGCCATCAGCGTCGACTCCGAACCCGGATACCACTCGACCCGCGCGCCGAGGCGCCCCGCCAACCGGCGTACCAGTCGGGCTTCGGCGCCGGCCACGACGCCGTCGTCGGCGACGGTCGTCCATGGCGGGTTCTCGGTCACGCCGACCCGCAACACGCCGTCCCGCACGTGTGCCAACGTGTCGCCGGCGTCGGCCGGCCAGCCCCGACATCCGGTGGCCAGCAGCAGGAGGGCCACCAGGACCGCAACGAGCCGTCGCATGCCGCCTCCCAACTCCGGCACCCCCGATGACCAGCTCCTACCCAATCCGGGGACCAACCACGCCGGCATCGCCCGACGGATGACCCGGTCGTTCGACCCGGTCCGCGGTCCCACCTCGCACGGCGTGGCGGCCGCCGGCGCCCGGCGCCGGCCGGTAGATGTCCGTCCACTCCGGACAGAGCGGCGGGTCGGTCCGGCGGGATGACGCCGGAAGGGAGCGGTGGGCCGATGCTGACTATCATCCGGTTCGAAGGTGATCGCATCCTTGCCGCGGATGGTTCAGATCTCTACCCTAACCTCCTAAAACCATAGGAGAAGTTGGTCATGCGGTGGCCGAATCCGCACATCGCCGCACCGGGCGCATCCTCCACCGGGACCCGGCTCCCCCGCCCTCCCGCCCGCTGACGAACGCACACGATCAAAGGAGCGAACCGTATGCCCGACAACCCGCCCGATCTCGCCGCCCGGGCCAGCGAACTGCGCCGGCAGGGCGTCGTCGGTGTCACGATCGTCTGGGCCGACAACAACGGCATCCCACGCTCGCGGACCGTACCCGTCGCCGCGCTGGAACAGGTCGCCGAGCGCGGTGTCGGCGTCACCACCCTCCTCTCGGTGTTCGACTCCCACGACACCATCACCTTCGGCCACGAAGGACTGTCCACACCGTCCGGCGACGTCCGGCTGATGCCGGTCATGGAACGGCTCGTCGCCCTGCGCGGCCAGCCGGCCTTCGCCTGGACGATCGGGCAGCACGTGGCCGCCGACGGCACGCCGTGGCCCTACGACCAGCGTTCGATCCTGGCGAGGCAGGTGGAGGCCGCGGCCCAGCGCGGACTCCGGTTCCAGGCCGGCTGGGAACTGGAGTTCGTCCTCTCCCCGGCGGACGGCCGGCCCCTGCCGACCGGTCCGGCCTACGGCCCGGTGGCGCTGCTGTCGGTCGACGAGTTCGCCGCCGACCTGCTGCAGGATCTGGAGGCGAACGGTCTGCGCATCGGACAACTGCACGCGGAGTACGGCCCGGCCCAGTTCGAGCTGAGCCTCGCGCCGGCCGACCCGCTGCGGGCCGCCGACGAACAGCTGCTGGCCCGCCAGACCGTCCATGCCGCCGCCCGCGCGCACGGACTACGCGCCAGCTTCGCGCCGCTGGTCACCACGACCGGCGTGGGTAACGGCTGGCACCTGCACACCTCGGTGTGGCGGGACGGCCGCAACCTTCTGCCCGGCACGGGCGACCACGGCCTCTCGCCCGAAGGTGAGGGATACCTGGCCGGCCTGCTCCGGGAACTGCCCGCGCTGACGGCGCTGACCGCACCCAGCGTGCCGTCGTCCGCCCGGCTGCGGCCCGGTTACTGGTCCAGCGCGTACGCGATCTGGGGTCTGCAGAACAGGGAGGCCGCGCTGCGCTACATCCCCGGCACCCCGCTGCTCGGCGCCGACCAGGCCAACGTCGAGCTCAAACCGTCGGATGCCTCCGCCAACCCCTACCTGGCGCTGGTCGCCGTGATCGCGGCGGGTCTCGCCGGAATCGAGGAGAAGCTCTCGGTGCCGGCACCGGTCCAGGACAACCCGGGCACCTGGTCGGAGGAGCAGCGGGCGGCCGCCGATGTCCACCGGCTTCCCGCCACCCCTGCCGAACAGGCGGCCGCGCTGGAGCGGAGCACCCTGCTCCAGGCGGCGCTGGGCCCGGCCGCCTACGGGGCGTTCCGCGCGGTGCGGGAAGCCGACCGGGCCTGGGCCGCGGAACGCTCGGCGGAAGAGGTCGTCGAGGCACATCTGTGGAAGTACTGATCGAACAGGTGGAGTGGTTCCCGGGCGTGGCCGGTGTTCTCGAACACCACGCCCGGGCGCTGCCCCAGCCCGACCAACTCTGCGGCCCGTTCTGGGCGGCACTCGCCACCGGCACCGACGTACGAACCTGCGCACTCGCCGCCGGCACCAGGATCTGGCCCCACGACCTGCCGGAGAGCCGGCCGGCCGGGGAGCCACCGGCGACGTCGGCCTGGCCCGGCCTGCCCCACGCGGGCTCGTTCGGCGACGCCGGCACCTCGGCACGTGGGGTCGGCGCCGCCGTCGTCGCGGCGTCCCGGGGCGCCCTGGCCGCGGTCCCGGTCACCGGGCAGTGGACGGTCCCCCGGCTCGTCGCCGTGCTGGCGATGTTGGCGAGCGGGCTGCCCGCGACACCCGTCGCCAACCTCGACACCGCCGAACTGACCGGGAGCACCGATGCGGCCGACCTTCAGCGGTACCTCGACACGGGAGACGACAGCGCACTGACCCCACACCCGTGGCGCACCGGGCACTTCGCGATGCCCGCGGGTCTGCTCCGTGGCCGGCACGGGACGCTGGTCGCCATCGCCGACACCTATCCCAGCCTCGGTCACCGGGGAATCCACCTGCAACCGGTGGAGCACCTGACCGGCGCCCTCGCCCGCCGGCAACCGGGAACCGGCGGAATCCTCCTGGCGGTCGGAGCCGGCCTGGCCGACGACACCGCCGCACGGATCCAGGACCTCGGACTTGAGGCGAGGTGGTGGGACAACGGCACGCCGTACCCGGCCGACCGCCCTTGAAGTACGACGGTGCGGCCGGGTCAGCCGGTGGTGACCGGCAGCGCGGCGAAGCCGCGTAGCACCAACCGGTCACGGCGCTCCACCGGGCCGGCCAGGCTCAGCCGGGGCAGCATCGCCAGCAGCAGCGGAAACGCGACCTGGGCCTCCAGCCGGGCGAGTGGCGCACCGAGGCAGTAGTGGGCGCCGCCACCGAACGAGACCGGTTGGATGTTCGGCCGGTCCGGGTCGAAGCGGTGCGGGTCGGGGTAGCGTGCCGGGTCCCGGTTGGCGGAACCGAGCAGCATGGTCAACTCCGCGCCGCTGTCGACCCGCAGCCCGTCGCCGAGATCCAGCGGGCTGGTCGTGAACCGGGAGGTCAGCTGCACCGGGGAGTCGTACCGGAGGATCTCCTCGACGAACGCGGGCGCGAGGTCCGGGTCGGCGCGCAACCGGTCGGCCTGCTCGGGATGCTCCAGCAGGATCCGGATGCCGGTGCCGAGCAGGTTGGTGGTGGTCTCGAAACCGGCGACCAGCAACAGCACCAGATTGGCGAGCAACTCCTCGCCGGTCAGCGCGGCACCGGCGGTGTCGTCGTCGCGCGCGGCGACGAGCGCACTGGTCAGATCCTCCCGTGGGACCCGGCGGCGCTCCCCGATCAGGCCGGTGAAGTATGCCTCGAGTTCGCGGCCGGCCACGTCGGCGAGCCGCATCTCCTCGTCGGTGCTGATCGGCTCCAGCACCACGGTCAGGTCGGCGGCCCGCTGCCGGAACCACGCCCGGTCCGCCTCCGGGACGCCGAGCAGCGCGCAGATCACGCCGACCGGCAGCGGGTACGCGAACGCGCTCATGAAGTCCGTGCTGCTCGGCATCGCCTTGATCAGATCCTCGGCCTGGCCGGCGATGACGTCGCGCATCGCGGCGACCCGGCGGGCGGTGAAGGTGGCCGCGGCCGCCCGGCGCATCCGGGTGTGGTCCGGTGGATTCGTCTGCAGCATGGACAGCACGATCGAGGCGACGCCGCGGTTCTGTCGCCAGTCCGGCCAGAAGGCGTCGTAGTCGGTGGCGTCCGCGACCCGCAGACTCGGTTCGCGCAGCAGGCGGCTGGTGAGCGCGTGGGTGGTGACGAACCAGCGGCCGTCGAACGCCTGGAAGACCGGCGCGTGCGCCCGGACGACGTCATAGGCCGGGTACGGGTCGAGGCGTCCCTCCGGCAGGAACAGCGACGCGAGCGCGGCCTGATGGTCCATCCTCTGCTCCCCCGGTAGACGAACGCGGTGCCCCCATCATGCCCCGGAGTTCCTGGGCTACGCCCGTTGGCAGGTGACGCAGTACCGGGCGTGCGGCAGGATCTCCAGGCGTCCCATCGGGATCTCCCCACCGCACCGGTCGCAACGGCCGTAGGTGCCTTCCGACATCCGGCGCAACGCTTCGGCGGTCCCGGCGAGCCCGTCCCGGGCGGTGGTCAGCAGCCCGTTGAGGGTGTCCGGGTCGTGTCCGCCACGGCCCGGCTGTCGACTGTGCACGGTCAGTTCGGTGAGCTGTTCGGTGTATTGCTGGAACTGTTCCTCGAGCCGGACCCGTAGGCGCTCGACGGGGTCCTGGACGGTGTCGGTCACGGCGTACTCCTTGGCTGGGACTGGTGGTCTCCGGCCTCGGTGGCCGGAGTCTCGGGTTGCCGGGTGGCCAGGTGGGTCAGCCGGCGGTCGGGTGGCGCATCGCGGCCATCGCCGCGAGGCTGGCGCCGGTGAGCGCCACGGTGTGCGGTGCCGCGGCAGGGTGCACCGAGGTACGTAGCCGGCTCACCAGTTGGGTGGTGAGGTCCGGCCGGGTCGCTCCGTCGCCGACGAGAACGAGGCCGCGGGTCAGCGCCCGTGGGGCGAAGCGGTGCGTGCCGGCCTGCTGGCATACGTCGCGTAGTGCGCGCACGGCGGTGTCGGCGAGCATGTCCACTCCGGCGCCCCGGGCCAGGTCGCGGGTGCCGAGGTCGGCCCGGCGGGCGGCGACGACGTGGCCGTCGTCCAGCATCGCGACCTCGGTCAGTTCCGCCCCGATGTCGGCGATGAGCAACCGGCCGGTCGCCGCGCCGGCGCCGATCGCCGCCGCACGCAGGGTGTCGATGAACAGCAGCCGCGACGGGGCGAACACCTGGGTGAGCACCTGGCGGGTCAACTGCTGGTCGGCCGGGGGCGCCAGCACCGGGCGGCAGGCCACGACGACCGCGCCGGCCGGTACCGGGTCGTGGTAGTCGAGCAGCAGGCGGGACAGCAGCGCGACGCTTCCGGGTCCGTCGATGATCCGGGCCCGGCGGATCAGGGGCGTCCGGCCCTCGTTCGTCGGCGCCGCGGTGACCCCCCGTTCTCCGGCCCAGAGCGTCAGGTACGCGCTACCGAGGTCGACCGCGACCGGGGTCGGCGACGTCATGACGGCCGATGCCGGGTCGTGCGGCGCGGATCGCCGGGCGGCGGCCGGGCGGCGGGCGCCGAGGTGTGTGGTCATGCCGATCCCCTCTCAACTTCGGGTACGACGGCGGTGGTGGAACGCGGGGCCACGGGCGGATACGCCCGCCGGGCCGTCGGCGCGAACCGGAACGGCTGGAATCAGTTGCCGGACACGACGGCGGGACGGACGCGCCGACGGTGACGCGGTCCCGGACCGGGCGGGCCGCCTGCCGCGCGCCCTATCGGGCGTCGGGCGCGGGACGGCCCCGGTCCGGGACCGCCGGCGGGGCGACCGGGGGCAGCGGGCCACGGCTTCGCCACACGGGTCGTCATCACCGCCTCCTGGCAGGGTCGCAACAGCACCTGGAGCCACCAGCGTGGCCGGCGGTCACCCCGGTCGACAGGGGTGGCCGCCGGCCAACAACCCGGTCCGCTCGTTGCCGGGGTCCGGCAACCATCGGTCGGGCCGACGCCCACCGCGCCGAGATCGGTAGGCAGGGTCCGGCAACCGGGCTATGGTGGCGCCATGCCTGGCCGGAAGCATCGGACAACCATCGACGAGCAGCGGATGCTGTCGATGTTGTGGGTGCTGTCCGTGCTCGTGTCGGCCGCCCCGGCCGGCCGCGCGCCGCGGTGTCGGGTCGGATCACCACGCCACCGGTGGACAGCCGGCCGCCGGCCGGTCTGGTCCGCCGACCGGGCTCCACCGGGGCACGCCCGCACCGGCTGACCGCGGTCGCCGGACCGGACCACGTCTTCCTCGGCCGGTTACCGGCCGCCTTCCCCACCCACCGATACGTGCCGCCCCGGCCGGATCGCGCCTGCGCGCGGTCTGGCCGGCCCACTCCCTGCCGGCGGTGACTCTCGTATTCGGTGCTGTCGTCGAACAACGGAGGCCGAAAAGTGCTCGCTCCCGGGGCGTACGCCCGCGCGCGGGGCCGCTGCCCGATCGCCATCGACCTGGGCACCCTCAACGTACGGATCTGGCTGGCCGGTCACGACCCGCTGGTCGCGCCGACCGTGGTCGCCCGGGCCTCCGCCGGCCGGTACCTGGCGGCCGGGCGGGACGCCCTGGACCTCGCCGAACGGACCGGTGCCCCGCTGGTGTGGCCGGTCCGCGACGGCGTCATCGCCGATCTGCCGGCCTGCGCGTATCTGCTGCGCACCATGCTCGGTGCCGGGCCGGATCGCAAGCCGTCCCCGGTTCTGGTCGGGGTGCCGGCCACCGCCACCCTGATGCAGCGCAACATGCTGATCGCGACGGCCGGGCGGGCCACCGGTGGGCGGGTGTCCTGGGTGGAGGAACCCCTGGCGGCCAGCCTCGCCTGCGGCCCGAGTCTCGACGCGGACGACGAACTGGTCACTGTCGACATCGGACACGGGCGGACCGAGGTGGTCCAGGTCCACGGTGGCGAGGTGCTGGCCGCCCTGCGGGTCGACACGGTCAACCACGTCGACCAGGTCCCGGCGATCGCCCGGGCCGTACGGGGTTTGGCCAGTCCGCCCGGGCGACGGGGACGCCGCCGGCTACTGATCACCGGGGGCGGCGCCGCGACCGTCGGGGTCGCCGGCCGGTTGGCGGCGTTGACCGGCCGGTCGGTGACCGTACCCGAGAATCCCTGGCTGGCCACGATCCGTGGGCTCGGCCTGCTGCTCACCGCCTGATCCGCGGCACCTTCCCTACCGATTGGAGTTCCCATGCACGTCGAACGGACCGAACTGCCCGGGATCGGGCTGCGTCAGGTCATCACGACCGCCGACGGCCGGCAGGTCGGTGTGGTCACCCACCTCGCCGGTGGCCGACGGGACCTGCTCTACGACGATCCGGGCGACCCGGACCGGATGTGGAGTCTCGCGTTGACCCGGGCCGAGGCGCTCACCCTCGCCGGGCTCCTGGGTCTGCTGGATGTCGTCGATCTGCCCGGCGAGGTCGCGTCGTGAGCAGGTGTCTCGACGGGGCGCCGCGAACTCAGGCACCGGCCGGCAGCGGCTGGTTCGGCCAGTCCAGCGCCCGGGCGCCGAGCACCGCCGCCTGGAGGGTGAACCGGTCGGTCGGGTCGGCGGCGTCGTAACCGCTCAGCGCCCTGATCCGGGCCAGCCGGTAGGTGACCGCGCGGACCGACACGTGCAGGCGGCGGGCCGCCACCGTGGCGGTGCCGCCACTGGCGAAGTACGCCTCCAGCGTCTCGAGCAGCGGGCCGGCGCCGCCGCGGGCCCGATTCAGCGGGACGAGTACGGCCTGGATGAGGTCGATGATCGCCGGTTGGTCGCGCAACAGCACGCGGTAGATCAACAGGTCGCGGGCGTCGACCACCGGTGTTTCCACCCGCAGCCGCCGGGCCATCGTGAGCGCGTCCCGGGCCTCCTCATAGGAGCGGGCGATGCCGTACACCCCGGGGTAGGACCGGCCGACCGCGATCTGCCACGGCCTTCCCCGGGGCAGCCGGTCGAGTTCGGCGAGCATCAGCCGCCCCAACCCGGTCCCCGGACCGGCGCCGGCGCTCTCGGCGGCCCCGCCCGGCGCCGGTGCCAGCACCACGAGCAGCCCTTCCTTGGTGGCCACCAGTACGTCCCGGTCCCCCAACCGGTCGAAGATGACCCCTTCGAGCGCGCTGATGGCCGTCTCGGTGTCCGGAAGCCGGCGGCTCGGCGCGGCCAGCGCCACCTGGTGCACCCGCGCCAGGTCCAGGCCGAACGGCTCGGCCCGCTGGACCAACCCGCCCAGGTCCGAGTCGCCGCGCAGCAGGTCGTCGACGAGTTCACGGCGTAGCGCCTCTTCCCGCCGGACCAGTTCCCGGCGGGCGACCGCATACCCCTCGGCCAGCGTCGCCACCGCGTCGTCGAGCACGTGCAGCACCGCCTCGGCGGCGGCGCGGACCGCGTCACTGTCACCGGAACGCGTCAGCCGGGGCAGGTCCTGCCACATCCGGCGGGCGGCCGACAGGTAGAGCTGCACCACCCGGCCGGCGGAGACGCCCTGTTCGGCGGCGCGCCTGCCGAGCAGGCCGACGGCCTCCAGTTCGGCTCGCCTGGGGCGTCGGCCGGTCACCGCCGCATCCACCAGCAGCCCGAGGTAGTCGCCGAGCAGTTCCACCGGCACGTCTCCGGCGTCCCGGGCGGCCGCCTGCGCGACCCGGTCGAGCCAGGCGACGTCCGCGTCGCCGGCTCGTCGCCCGCCACCCATGCCCGCTCCGTCCTCCCGGTGCCCACTCCGACGTGACGCGGTCGGATGGTCACCCGCGGGCGGGCGCCCGACCGGGTCAGGATACCGCCGCGGCCCCCGGACGGGTGTCGAGAGCGGCCATTGGCGGGTGGCGTGGCGGATCGCCGACGAAATTGGTCAGACCACTCCCCGAGGAGCGTGGTCGAGGCTTGGACCCTCGCGAGCCTGTCTTAACTTCATCCGGCATGACAAAGCTCCGTAAATAGGTCTAAGTTACCCTCCACACCTGCCCTCTATAACAGTCAGGTCACAGCTATTACGGGGACGGCCACCCCTGGACTAGGTTCCCAGCAGGCATGAGGTCAGACCTCATTCCTCATGCCTCTACCCTGACGAGGTGAGTTGACGAGTGCAGGAATCTGCCCCCCGCTATGCCGGATACCGGTCCTTCGATTACTTGACGCCGCACGCCGACTACAAGGTGTTCGAACTCGCGCCGCAACTCGGCCGGGTGCCCGAACACGACCTCGGCCTGAGCGACGACCAACGAACCCGGGTGGCCCGGCTGCTCCGTGAGCACATGGCCATCTCGCTGCACGAGCACCCGAAGATCCTGCCGGACGACGTGTCGCAACTGCGCGACTACAACCGCACCGGCCGCAACTCCTTCGGCTTCGAGGGCCTGGCCCGCTCCGGCATGACCGCGGTCTTCGACAACTTCATGAACGGCACCGGCTGCGTGACCAGCGAGCACGCCTGGAAGTGGGACGACGTCATCTACGACATCGGCCTGCGTTTCGCCGACGTCGCCAAGCAGGACCACGTGGTCGTGGCGACGACACTGGAGCAGATCTTCGAGGCCAAGCGCAACGGCCAGATCGCCCTGGTGGCCGGCCTGGAGGCGGCCACGATGATCGAGAACGAGCTGGACCGCATCGACATCCTCTACGGCTTCGGTGTCCGCCAGATGGGCATCGCGTACAGCCAGGCGAACATGCTCGGTTCCGGTCTCTCCGAAGACCGCGACGGTGGGCTGACCCACTTCGGCCGGCGCGCGGTGGACCGGATGAACAAGCTCGGCATCGCCATCGACATCTCGCACTCCGGCGACCAGACCTCGCTGGACGTGATCGAGGCCAGCCGGGTACCGGTGTTCATCACCCACGCCGGCGCCCGCTCGGTCTGGAACACCCCTCGGATGAAGCCGGACGAGGTGATCCGGGCCTGCGCCGACCGGGGTGGGGTGATCGGCATCGAGGCCGCTCCGCACACCACCCTCTCGGCGGACCACCCGCACCACTCGATCGAGTCGGTGATGGACCACTTCACCTACTGCGTGGAGCTGGTCGGCATCGACCACGTGGCGTTCGGTCCGGACACCAACTTCGGTGACCACGTCGGGCTGCACGACAGCTTTACCCAGCACCTGGCGATCGGGAAGGCCCACGGCGTGGTGGACCACCCACGGGTGCCCTACGTGAGCGGCATGGAGAACCCGGCGGAGTGCTTCAGCAACATCGTCGGGTGGCTTGTCACGCACGGTTACTCCGACGACGAGATCGCCAAGGTCATCGGCGGCAACATCATTCGGGTTCTTCAGGAGGTTTGGTGAAAAAGACAGTCAAGGGTCGGTGGCGGCTCGCTGTCGCACTCGGCGTGGCGGCCACGCTGGGTATCTCCGGCTGCGGCCTGAACGAGGACAACGGGTCCTCCAGCGGCTCGTCGTCGGACGCGGTGCTGCGGATCGGCACCACCACCGACGTGAGCAACTTCAACCCGCTCCAGTCGCTCAGCAAGACCGACTCGTGGATTCTCAACGCGATGTACCCGCACCTGCTGCGGATCGACGAGAACGCGAAGAAGGCGCCGGAACTGGCCAAGGAGTACCGCTACGAGGACGACGGCAGGACCGCCGTCTTCGACCTGCGGGACGACTTCAAGTGGACCGACGGCAAGCCGGTGGTCGCCGAGGACGTCAAGTTCAGCGCCGAGATGATCATGAAGTACAAGCTCGGCAACGTCGCGGCGAAGCTGACCTGGGTCGAGTCGATCGAGGCGCCGGACGCGACCACGGTCAAGTTCAAGCTCTCCCAGCCGTACGCGCCGTTCGCCGAGGGCGTCGGGTTCTGGATGTCGATCGTGCCGAAGCACATCTTCGAGAACGCCGGGGACCTGTCCAAGTTCCCGAACGACTCGAACTGGGTCGGTGCCGGTCCGTTCGTGCTGGACAGCATGACCAAGGGCCAGCGCTACGTGATGAAGCGCAACGACAACTACCCGCTGGCGCCGGAGGGCAAGGCGGCGGTCAGCCAGGTCGAGTACCGCGTCTACCCGGACGTGAACACGATGATGCTGGCGCTGCGCAACGGTGACATCGACATGATGGGCACCCCGGTGCCGGTCTCGGCGGCGAAGACCTTCGAGAACGACGAGAAGATCAAGCTCGAGAAGGTCGGCGCGCTCGGCTTCGCGCACCTTACCTACAACATGAAGAACGAGCGCCTCGCCGACCAGCAGGTCCGGCAGGCGCTGTCGATGGCGGTCGACACCAAGGCGATCATCTCGGCGGTGCTGCAGGGTGACGGCCAGCAGATGGCCGGTCCGATCTCGCCGATCTTCTCGGAGTACGACAACACCGAGATCCAGCCGTACGCGTTCGACCCGGCGGGCGCGAAGGCCAAGCTGACCGCGGCCGGCTACAAGGACGCCAACAACGACGGCTTCTTCGACGAGCTGAACTTCGGCGTGGCGTGCGACCAGTCCAACGCGAACATGACCCGCGTGGTGCAGCTCTTCCGCGAGAGCGCGGCCCAGGCCGGCATCAAGCTGGAGAACGAGTGCGTGGAGCGGAACACGTTCCTCACCCGCACCAAGAACGGCGAGTACGACATCGACGCCTCGCAGTGGGGCGTGTTCGACAACCCGATGGACCAGCTGCGCAGCACCTACCTGTCCAGCAACCCGGGTGGCATCAACTACAACCTGCTCGAGTCGGCGGAGATGGACGCGCTGATCAACGACGCGGCCGGCACCACCGACCCGGAGGCGTTCAAGACCAAGATCAAGAACATTGACAAGGTCGTGCACGAGCAGGCGTACCTGACCCCGCTGTACGTGGAGAACTTCCAGTTCGCCTACAACGCCAGCAAGTTCACCGGCTTCGTTCCGTCGCCGTCGGACCTGCTCGGCATGGTCACCGCGTACTCGCTGGCCCAGGTCACCCCGGTCAAGTAACCCGAACCAGAGGGAAAGGAGGGGTCCCCCATGGCGCGTTTCGTGCTCAGCCGGGCACTGAAGGCCGTCCTGACCATATGGATTGCAATCACTTCGACGTTCTTCCTGCTCCGGCTCCTGCCGGGGGACCCCACGACCCTCATGGTCGAGGGCGACATGACGCCGGAGATGCAGGCGGCACTGCTCAAGACGTACGGTCTCGACCGCCCGTTGTGGGAGCAGTACGTGTCGTACCTGCGCGAGTTGGTCCAGGGCAACCTGGGCATCTCGTTCCGGCAGATCCAGCCGGTCACCGACATCATCCTCGACCGGCTGCCCTGGACGTTGCTGCTGGCCGGCAGCGCGTTCGTCCTCACCGTCGCCGTCGGTATCCCGATCGGCGTCGCCGCCGCGGTCAACCGCGGCAAGTGGCTCGACCGCGCGTTGCAGGGCTTCGGGATCAGCGCGAACGCCCTGTTCGTGCCGAGCGTCGCCATCCTGCTGCTGGTCTTCCTCGGAGCCCAGCTCGGCTGGTTCCCGATCGGCGGGGCGATCGACCCCGACACCCGGGGCGCGGCCGCCTACCTGAGTCTGTTCCACCACCTGGCGCTACCGGTGCTGTCCCTGGTCCTGGTCCAGCTCGGCCCGTACGCGCTGACCCTGCGTACCAACATGATCGAGGTCCTCGGTGAGGACTACATCCGCGCGGCGCAGGCCCGTGGTCTCTCGGCCCGGCGTCGGGTCTGGAAGCACGGCCTGCGCAACGCGATCCTGCCGGCGCTGACCCTGATGGGTCTGCAACTGGGCACCCTGGTCGGCGGCGCGGTGCTGACCGAGACGGTCTTCGCCTATCCCGGGGTCGGCCGGCTGATCTACGAGGCGGTCGGGCAACAGGACTACCCGGTGATCCAGGGCGCGTTCATCATGCTCGCCGTCACCGTGGTGATCGCCAACGCGCTGACCGACATGCTCTACGCGGTCCTCAATCCCAGGATCCGCCTGTGAGCGCGAGGAGTGCGGCGGAGCGAAGCCCCGCAGTCGCGAACTCAGGAATCACCGCGAGCGCGAGGAGTGCGGCGGAGCGAAACCCCGCCTTCGTGAAGACAGAAGGGAGGGCGCCGTGAGTGCCCCCGTGCTGGCCGAGCAGGCACTGCCGCCGGTCCCGGCCGCGCCCAAGCGGTCCTCCTGGTCCAACTACCTGCGGCAGCCCACCGTGGCGTTGTCGCTGCTGGTGCTACTCGTGATGGCGCTGATGGCGATCTTCGCGCCGCTGATCGCCGACGAGCCCGCCGGTGCCGGCCCGGACGTGCTGCAACCGCCGTCCGGAGCGCACTGGTTCGGCACCGACGACCTCGGGCAGGACATCTTCGCCCAGGTGGTCTGGGGCACCCGGACCAGCATGGTGATCGGCCTGGCCGCCTCGCTGATCGCGATCGTGCTGGGCACCGCGATCGGACTTGCCGCGGCGTACTTCCGCCCGATCGACGCGGTCGCCACGGTGATCACCGACGTGATGCTGGCGCTGCCCACCCTGCCTTTGATGATCATGCTGGCCGCGGTGGTGAACCCGAGCGTATGGACGCTGACCCTGATCATCGGGTTCTTCGCCTGGCCCGAGGTGGCCCGGCTGATCCGGTCGCAGGGCCTGGTGATCAGCGCGATGCCCTACATCGACGGGGCCCGGGTGCTCGGCGCCACCGGCTGGCGGATCGTCACCCGCGAGATCCTTCCCGCGGTCGTCGCGCTGATGGTCGTCAGCGTGCTGCTCACCGCCTCCCGGGCGGTGATCTCCGAGGCCGGCCTGAGCTTCCTCGGCCTCGGCGACCCGGACGCCTGGTCCTGGGGACGCATCCTGCTCAACGCCCAGCGCAGCGGCACGATCGCGATCGCCTGGTGGCAGACGCTCTTCCCGTCGCTGGCGATTTTGTTCCTGGTGCTGGCGGCGACGCTGGCCGGCACGCGGTTCAACGACTCCCGTGACCCCCGCCGCAACGGAGGCTGACCCATGCGACTGCCCGAAAGTTTCTACACCAGCGTCCGGAGCCGACTCGGCGAGGCGCTCGACGAGCGCGGCCTGGACGGTTTCCTGGCCACGTCCCCGGCGGACGTCGCCTTCCTCAGCGGCTTCTTCTACATCGCCACCGAGCGACCGGTCTACCTCTGGATGCCGCGCGAGGGAGATCCGCTGCTGGTCATCCCCCGCCTCGACGAGGAATACGCCGCCCAGCAGGGCGTGACCATCCCGACGGTCAGCTACTTCGAGTTCCCGGGCGTGGTCACCGCCGAGCAGACCCTCGCCTCGGCACTGTCCCGTCCCGGCGGCCCGGTCCGCCGGATCGGGGTGGGTGCCGGGGTGTCGGTCGGCGCGTTCAAGGCGCTGTCGCGGGCCATCGCCGGGGCGACTCTGGAGACCACCGACGCGGTGGCGAAGTTGCGGCTGCGCAAGTTCCCCGAGGAGATCCCGTTCCACGAGGCCGCCGCCCGGATCTGCGACGAGATGCTCGGTGCCGGCCGGGCGCTGATCGAGGAGGCACTGGCCAGCGGCGGGCCACTCCCCCGCGAGGACGAGATCGCCCGACACGTGATCGGCTACGGCACCGACCGGATGTACGCCGAGTACGACATGGTCGTCTACACCACCAAGCTGGCCGGCGGGCTGGTCTACGCCGGCCCGAACTCGGCGCTGCCGCACGGCCTGCCGACGCGTCGGCGGATCCAGCCTGGCGACACGCTGATCCTCTCCCTCGGCGCCGCGGTGGCCAGCCGGTTCGTGGAGAGCGAACGCACCTTCATCATCGGTGAGCCCACCGCCGAGCAGGTGCGCTACTACGAGGCCGACCGGCAGGCGCAGGAGATCGGTACCCGGGCGATGACCGCCGGCCGTACCTGCGCCGAGGTGAACAAGATCTGCCTGGACGTGCTGCGGGAGCAGGGACTGGGCGACTACATCCGGCACCGGCAGGGGCACGGCATCGGGCTGCAGAACCACGAGGCGCCGTGGGTCGAGGACGGCGACGACACCGTGCTCGCCCCCGGGATGCTGCTCTCCAGCGAGCCCGGTGTCTACGTTCCCGGCCACGCCGGCTACCGCATTTCCGACACGGTCCTGGTGGAGGAGACCGGCCCGCGCCGGCTCACCGGCTACCCACGCGACCTGGCATCCAACGTCATCGAGGGGGTCCGATGAAAATCAACGGAGCGGAACTGGTCGTCGAGGCCTTCGGCCCGACCGACGCGCCGGCGATGATCGTGCACCACGGCGCGCCCGGCCTGGGCTCGCGCAGCGAGCCGAAGCGCTCCTTCGGTCCGTTCTCCGACCGGATGCGGGTCATCGTCTTCGACGCCCGCGGATCCGGCGAGTCCAGCGACGACGAGCCGTTCACCCACGAGCAGTGGGTGGCCGACGTGGACGCGATCCGGGAGCACTTCGGCTACGAGAAGATCGTCATGGCCGGCGGGTCGTACGGCGGGTTCATCGCCCTGGAGTACGCGATCGCCCACCCGGACCGGGTCTCCGCGCTGGTGCTGCGGGACACCGCGGCGGACACCGCACACGACCACCTCGCGGTCGAGCGGGCCCGCAACACCGACCGTTCGGTGATTCCGGAGTGGGTCATCGACCGGATCGGCACCGGCCGGTTCGAGAGCAACGAGCAGTTGCGGGACTACTGGCGGGCCATCCTGCCGCTGTACGACCACCAGCACGACCCGGCCAAGGACGAGGCGCGGCTGGCCGCCACCCGCTTCCACTACCGGACCCACAACGCGGCCTTCGGGCAGAACATGCCCAGGTACGACCTCAAGCCGAAGTTGCCGTCGATCACCTGCCCGACCCTGGTCACCGTGGGTCGGCACGACTGGCGTACCCCGGTCGAGGCCTCACAGGTGATCGCGGACCTGGTCCCCAACGGTGAGCTGGTGGTCTTCGAGAAGTCCGGCCACTCGCCGCAGTTGGAGGAGCCGGAGAAGTTCCAGCGGGTCGTGCGGGACTTCCTCGGCAGAGCCGGGGTGCTGCGATGACACTGCTGGAGATCGCCGACCTGCAGGTCGCGTTCCCCGGCCCGTCCGGGCCGGTGAACGCGGTCAACGGGGTGTCGCTCCAGGTCGACTCCGGGCAGACCCTGGCCATCCTCGGCGAGTCCGGCTCCGGCAAGAGCGTCACCGCGCAGGCGGTGATGGGCATCCTCGACGTCCCACCGGCGAAGATCACGGGTTCGGTTCAGCTACGCGGCCGGGAGCTGCTGACCCTGCCGCGTAAGCAGCGCGACCGGGTCAGCGGCGAAGAGATCGGCATGGTGTTCCAGGACGCGATGGCCGCGCTCAATCCGGTCTTCACCGTCGGGGACCAGATCACGGAGGTGCTCCGGGTCCGTCGGGGCATGTCCAAGGCCGACGCCCGCCGCCGCGCGATCGAACTCGTCGACCGGGTCCGGATCCCGGCCGCCAAGGACCGGATCCGCGACTACCCGCACCAGTTCTCCGGCGGTATGCGCCAGCGCATCATGATCGCGCTGGCGATCTCGCTGGAACCGGACCTGCTGATCGCCGACGAGCCCACCACCGCCCTGGACGTGACCGTGCAGGCCCAGGTGATGGAACTGCTCGCGGAGATCCAGCGGGACAGCGGGATGGGTCTGCTGCTGATCACCCACGACCTCGGGGTGGTGGCCGAGGTCGCCGACGACGTGGCGGTGATGTACGCCGGCCGGATCGTCGAGCGGGGCACGGTCGAGCAGATCTTCGCCGGTCCGGCGCACCCGTACACCGAAGGGCTGCTCGCCTCGATGCCCCGGGTGGACCGGCGCGACGAGCAGCTCTACGCGATCCCGGGCGCCCCGCCCAACCCGGCCCGGCTCCCCGCCGGCTGCCCGTTCCACCTGCGTTGTCCCCGGGCCACCGACGAATGCCTGGTGACCCTGCCGCCGCTGCGGGCCGTTCCGGCCAACCGGAGCAGCGCCTGCCACCATTACGAGGAGGTGCTCGGTGCCACCCAACGATGACGTGGTGCTACGGGTCGAGAACCTGGTCAAGCACTTCCCGCTCAAGGGACGGATCCCGTTCACCTCCGGTGGCGTGGTCAAGGCCGTCGACGGGGTCTCGTTCGACCTGCGCCGGGGCGAGACGCTCGGCGTGGTGGGCGAGTCGGGCTGCGGCAAGACCACCCTGGCCCGCATGCTGGTCGGCCTCGAACAACCGACCTCCGGCGCGGTGCGTTTCGGCGAGTCGGTGGTGCACCGGGCCAAGGGACGGGAACTGCGGGCGCTGCGCCGACGGATCCAGATCGTGTTGCAGGACCCGTACACCTCGCTGAACCCGCGCCGCACCATCCGGGAGATCCTGCTCCAGCCCTTCGAGATCCACCCGGACGTGCTGGACCGCAAGCGCCGAATCGAGCGGATCAAGGAACTGCTCGAACTGGTCGGCCTCGACCCCGGCCTGCACCTGGACCGCTACCCGCACCAGTTCTCCGGCGGGCAGCGTCAGCGCATCGGCATCGCCCGGGCGCTCGCGCTGAACCCCGACGTGATCGTCTGCGACGAGCCGGTCTCCGCGCTGGACGTTTCGGTCCAGGCGCAGGTGGTCAACCTGCTGGAGCGGCTCCAGGACGAGCTCGGCGTGGCGTACGTCTTCATCGCCCACGACCTGTCCGTGGTGCGGCACATCTCCGACCGCGTCGCCGTGATGTACCTCGGCAAGCTGGTGGAGACCGGCCCTGAGCAGAGCCTCTACGAGTCGCCGCGGCACCCGTACACGAGCGCGCTGCTGTCCGCCGTACCGGTGCCCGATCCGGCCGGCCGCCGGGAGCGCAAGCGGATCCTGCTCGCCGGTGACCCGCCCAGCCCGGTCAACCCGCCGTCGGGCTGCCGGTTCCGGACCCGCTGCTGGCAGGCGACCGATACCTGCGCCACGTCCGAACCGCCGCTGGCCGCCGGTGAACACCCGGTCGCCTGCCACTACCCGCTGGCCGCATAGCGCCCGGCGATCCGTCCCAAAAGGAGAAGGTGCCTTGCTGCAAGAACCCGCTGCCCGCTACAAGGGCCACCGGTCGTACTCGTACCTGGAGCCGCACTCGGACTACCGGGTGTTCGACCTGGCCAAGGAGGTCGGCCGGGTACCGGAGCACGACCTCGGCCTGACCGGCGACCAGCGTGCGCGGGTCACCCGGCTGCTCACCGAGCACACCGCGATCTCCCTGCACGAGCACCCGGTGATCCTGCCCGAGGACGTCCGCGAGCTGCGGACCTACAACCGCACCGCGCGCCAGCGCACCGGCTACGAAGGGCTCGCCCGCTCCGGCCTGACCGCGGTCTTCGACAACTTCATGGCCGGCGCCTCCTGTGTGACCAGTGAGAACGGCTGGAAGTGGAACGACCTCATCTACGCCCTCGGGATGCGGATGAGTGACCTCTACAAGCAGGACCACGTCTTCCTGGCCACGTCACTGGCCGACATCCGCGCCGCCAAGCAGGACGGCCGGCTGGCCCTGGTCGCCGGGCTGGAGTGCTGCAGCCCGATCGAGAACGAGCTGGACCGCATCGACATCCTCTACGGCTTCGGTGTCCGCCAGCTCGGGATCGCGTACAGCCAGGCGAACATGCTCGGCGGTGGTCTCTCCGAGCGGCACGACGGTGGGCTGACCCACTTCGGCCGGCGCGCGGTGGACCGGATGAACAAGCTCGGCATCGCCATCGACATCTCGCACTCCGGCGACCAGACCTCGCTGGACGTGATCGAGGCCAGCCGGGTACCGGTGTTCATCACCCACGCCGGCGCCCGCTCGGTCTGGAACACCTCCCGGATGAAGCCGGACGAGGTGATCCGCGCCTGCGCCGAACGCGGTGGCGTCATCGGCATCGAGGCCGCTCCGCACACCACCCTCTCCGAGACGCACAAGCACCACTCGATCGAGTCGGTGATGGACCACTTCCAGTACTGCGTCGACCTGGTCGGCATCGACCACGTCACGTTCGGTCCGGACACGATGTTCGGTGACCACGTCGGGGTGCACAACACGTACGCCGGCAACTACGCCCACGACGCCGGCAACCGGCCCGAGCACCCCCGGGTGGAGTACGTGTCCGGGCTGGAGAACCCGGGCGAGGCGTTCGGGAACATCGTCGGCTGGCTGGTCAAGCACGGCTACTCGGACGACGAGATCGCCAAGGTCATCGGCGGGAACACGATCCGGGTGCTCGAGCAGGTCTGGTAATGCCCTTCCGGCCGATCGGCCGATCGGGCACCGACGAACTACACTCCGTACGCCGCTGACGGCGGCGGAAGCGATGAGGTGAGGGCGGATGGCTCGGCGCGAAACCGCGCTACAGACCGCACACGGTCGGCTACGGCAACTGATCAGCAGCGAGTTCCGGTCGGGCGACAAGCTGCCCAACGAACGGGACCTGGCCGACCGGCTGGAGGTCAGCCGGGCCACCGTACGTGAGGCGCTGGGCCGGCTCGCCGTCGAGGGCGTGGTGACCCGCACCTGGGGCATCGGCACCTTCGTGCACGGCGGCGGCGAGCGGGTGCCGGTGTCGATCGGTGACGTCACCGCCCTGCGCGACCGGATCACCGCCTCCGGCCACCGGCCGACCCTCCAGGACGCGGCGGTCAGCCGGGCGAAATGCCCGGCTGACTGCGCCAAGGTGCTCGGGGTGGAACCCGACTCGCTGGTGTGGCGGGTCGACCGGCTCTTCGCCGTGGACGGCGTCGCGGCGGCCTGGATCCGCGACCACCTGCCGCTGCGCTTCGACGGCCGCGACCTCGACCCGTCCGGACTGGTCAGCATCGACCTGGACATGTTCGAGTTCCTGGCCAGCGCCACCGGCATGCCGGTGCGGCGGGCGGAGATCGAACTCGCCGCCGTGCTCGCCGACGAGGAGGCCACCACCCGGCTCGACGTGGCGGTCGGGCATCCGCTGGTCACCGCGACCCAGATCGGCTACGGCGCGAGCGGCGCGGCTCTCTTCCACGGGCACATCACGGTCCGCACCGACGTGCTGACCCTGAAGATCAGCCGGGGTGGGGAGCCCGAGCCGGTGCCGAACTGAGGCGGCGGCGCCGGTCTCGGCGCCGTCCGCTGTCGCCTCGCACGGCCGCGACGTTCCCGGACGAGCGGTGACACCCGCATGACCGCTACCGGAGCGGGCCGTACCCGTAGCCCTGGGCGGCCGCCCGCTCCCGCAGGAGACGCTTGCGGTGCGAGTTGCGGTAGGGAGCGACCGCCATGGCCAGGACAGCTCCGGCGACCACACCGAGGCAGGGCAACAGGTTCAGGGCACCGAGCCCGCGTTCCGCGGGTCGTCGGCCGGCCCGGGGCCGAAGCGGCGCCGGTACGCCGATGGGGCGAGCCCCGTCTCGCGGCGCAGCAGGGCACGTAGGTTGGCGGCGGTGCCCAGGCCGCTATGCCGCGCGACGATCTCGAAGCGTGACTCACCTCGCTCGATCAGTCGGGCTGCCAGCGAGAGGCGTTCGCGGGTCAGCCACGCCAGCGGCGTCGTGCCCAGTTGTGCCCGGAAGCGCCGGTGCAGGGTGGCCGGGCTCACCGAGGCGTAGGCCGCGAGGTCGGACACCGAAAGCGGCGCGTCGAGCCGCTCCTGCGCCCAGGCCAGAACGGGGGCGAGGGACTCGTTCGGGATGTCCGGCATGGGACGCTTGATGAACTGTCGTTGCCCACCGTCTCGATGTGCCGCGAAGACCAGCCGTCGGCTCACCGAGTTGGCGATCTCGGCACCGTGATCGCGGCGGACGATGTGCAGCCCGAGGTCGAGTGCGGCGGCGCTGCCGGCGGCGGTGAGGACGTCACCGTCGTCAACGAACAGCACATCCTCTTCGAGGTGGACGCCGGGAAAGCGGGCCCGGAACGAGTCCGCCCACTGCCAGTGGGCGGTGGCCCGGCGACCGTCGAGGATCCCGGCTTCGGCGAGAGTGAAAGCCCCGCTGCAGAAGCCGACAAGTCGCGCGCCGCGTGCGTGTGCCCGCCTCAGGGCGTCCAGCACGGCCGGGCGACGGGGCACGTCGACGTCCGGCCGGTTGGGAACGATCAAAGTGTCCGCGCGGTCGGCCGCTTCCAGACCGGTGACTCCCGTAAGGGTGAAGAAGGCGTCGCGCATCAGGGTGTTCGGCTCGGGCGAGCAGAGGCGGAAGTCGTACAGTTGGCGGCCGATCTCAGGCCGACGCAGGCCGAAGACCTCGGTCGCGCAGCCGAGTTCGAAGGGGTTCGAGTTCTCGTCCACGATCACGACGACGCGGTGCGGGTCCGCTGTAGGGACGACGTGCGAGGAATGTTGCGGCATCTGCAATTCCTAGCACTTACGTGGATGGCACCCAACCGGCGAGGATTCCTCCGTGAGCAACGAACCCATCGACCTGCGCAAGGCTCTGGCCTCCTTCGACGCGCTGTGGAGTCCCCGCATTGTCACCCGTGTCAATGACTACGACGTACGCATCGCCAAGGTCGAGGGCGAGCATCTCTGGCATGTTCACGACGACACCGACGAGTTCTTCCTGGTGCTCGAGGGCGAACTGCACATCTCCCTGCGCGAGCCGACCGGAGAGCGCACCGTCCGGCTCCCCCAGGGCTCGGTCTTCACCGTTGCGCGCGGCACGGAGCACAAGCCGTACGCTCCCGTCAGCACCGCGATCCTCCTGTTCGAGCCCGCCGGGACGCCGAGTGTCGGAGACCGCCACGACCGGATTCCCGATCACGTCGATGCGACGACCGGCCACGCACTCGAACCCTGACAAACTCGCGCCGTCGCCCTCGAGCGGTTCCTCGCCGTACGTTCGGTCGCGGTCGGTGCTTGCTGCCGGGCTCGCGGGCCGCGGTGGCCGGTGGCGAATGCGTCGTCCGATTACCGCCAGATCCTCCGGCGCTTGTCGAGCAGGCTTTCCGTCATGAACGACGTACTTGACGGCAAGGTGGCGCTGGTCACCGGTGGTGGTCGTGGCATTGGCGCCGCGGTGGCGATGCGTCTGGCTCAGGAGGGCGCCGATGTGGCGTTCACGTTCCAGCGGAACCAGCAGCGCGCCGACGACGTGGTGGAACAGATCAAGGCGACGGGGCGGCGGGCGGTCGCCGTACGGGCGGACAGTGCCGACCCGGTGGCGGTGGTTGCCGCGGTCGATCGGGCCGCCGGTGAGCTGGGCCGGCTGGACATCCTGGTCAACAACGCCGGGGCGTTCCTGCTCGGGCCACTCGAACAACTGAGCCTGGAAGAGTTCGAGCGGACTGTCGCGGTCAATGTCCGGGCCCCGTTCGTCGCCGCACAGGCAGCGGTGCGCCACATGAGGGCCGGTGGGCGGATCATCAATATCGGCAGCAACATGGCCGAGCGGGTGGTCTTCCCCGGCTTCTCGCTGTACGCGATGAGCAAGGCCGCGCTGATCGGCCTGACCAAGGCGCTCGGACGCGAACTCGGAGGCAGGGCGATCACCGTGAATCTGGTGAATCCCGGTGCCACCGACACCGAACTGAACCCGGCCGACGGCCCCAACGCCGATGCGATCAACGGCTTCACCGCCCTCGGCCACTACGCGAGGCCGGCCGACGTGGCCGCCACGGTGGCGTTCCTCGCCAGCCCGGACGGCCGTTACATCACCGGGGCGACCGTCAACGTCGATGGCGGCTTCAACATCTGACCGTCCTTCCGGTCCACCCTTTCGCCGGGCGGCCCGTCCCTGCCCGTCCTATGGGGACGGGCCGCAACTTATCGGAACAACCGGGTGTACCAGCGTGCCGCGAGGTGTGGTCAAGGTCGAGCCGGGTCGATGTTCCGGTCTCGCAGCAACGCGTCGAGTTTGGCCTCGATTCGTTCGTCGGACTCCCGCGACTGCGACGAGCCCCAGTAGTAGAAGATGGCGAGGCCGGCAGCCTGCCAGACCAGTTGCAGGAACTCGGACTGCCAGTTCTCGAAGGTGGATGCCAGGAACTGCGCCAGGAAGTCACCCCAGGCGAACGACTGGCCGTGCTGCTCCGCCTGGCTGGTCTCGGCCATCAACTGGAAGACGAACTGGCCGGCCCATGCGAACAGGAACATCGCCCCGGTGACGATTCCGAAGGCGTAGGCCTTCGACCAGCGGGGCTTGCGGAACGGCGGGCCGCCGTCCACCGGACCGCGACGGTGACCGCCGGAGCGTGGTCCACCTGGTAACACCGGCTCCTTCGCCGGCACCGAACGTGTCATGCTGCTCACCTTCTTCGTCCCGCCGTGACGTCACGGGCCGGACAGCAAGTCTCCTGGCGGCGGATATGCCCTGGTCAGAGCGCTGCGAAACACCGGTGAGGCCCGCGGAAGCGCTACGCAAGTCCGAGGGAGTGCCGGCCCTCGTACCGCTTTACGGGCATCTCCTGTCCCGTCCTGTCGGTCGTGCCCGATTCCGGCTCCTCACCGGGTGAATGCCTCCGGTGCGTTCGGGTAGACGCTGCCGTCGCCGCGGCGACGCCTGAACGTACTCGACATGGAGGAGTTTGGATGACGACGCGAAGTGGCTCGGGATCGCCGCCCGGTCCGGCGACCCAGAAATACCACCAGGCCCAGGACGAGGCCACCCAGGTCGGCCATGAGGCGGCACACACCGGGCGGGAGGTCGCCCAGCAGGCGGCGGGCCAGGGCGGGCAGGTTGTCGCCGAGACCCGACGGCAGACCCGCAACCTCGCCCGGGAAGCCACCGAACAGATGCGGGAGCAGGCGGAACAGCAGCAGAAGCGGGCCGCGGGAGGGCTCCGGGCGCTCGGGACGCAGCTCGAGTCGATGGCGAACAGCAGCGGGCAGGACGGCGTGGCCAGCGAGGTGGTGCGCCGGGGAGCCGACGCCGTCAACCAGGCTGCGGGTTGGCTGGAGGACCGTGAGCCCGGTGCCCTGGTCCAGGAGGTACGCGACTACGCGCGACGGCATCCCGGCGTCTTTCTCGCCGGCGCCACGGTAGCGGGGTTGATCGTCGGCCGGTTCGGTCGGGCACTCACCTCCGGTGACGACGGCGCCGGGCAGCAACCTTCCCCGGACCACCAACCGCCCGTCGGGCAGCGAACCGAGGGCCCGCACGCGCGACCGCGGGTGACCGGCGGCGCGGCGACGACCACCGGCGTCACCGGCGGGGAGGCGGGTTGATGAGCGACTCGGCTCGCCAGGGTTCCAGCCACACCGCCGAACGCTCCGAAGCATCGGTCGGCGAGCTGATCGGTGAGGTCAGCCGGGACTTCTCGATGTTGCTGCGGCAGGAGGCCGACCTGGCCAAGGCCGAGCTCCGCGAAGAGGTACGTTCCGCCGGCACGGTCGGTGCGATGTTCGGCGGCGCGGCATTGGCGGGACTGCTGACCCTGTTCTTCCTGTCCTGCGCGCTGTGGTGGGGCCTTTCCAACGTCATGGACCAGGGGTGGGCGGCGCTGATCGTCGCGGTGATCTGGGCGCTGATCGGAAGCGTCCTGTACAGCAGAGCCCGCGGCCGGATGAGGAAGATGCACACCCTGCCGCGCACGAAGCAGACCGCCCGGGAGATACCGGACGCGGTCAGGGGCCGCTGACCAGCAGAGAGGGATCGACATGTCCAATGATCCGGACCGTATTCGCCGGGACATCGAAACCACCAGGAACGAACTGAGCAGCGATGTCGACGCGCTCACCTACAAGGTGAACCCGAAACGGGTGGCGGCGGAACCGGTGCACCGCGCACGCGGCCGGCTCGCCATGATCAGGGAGAAGGTGATGGGCACCGCCGACCACGCCCAGGACTCTGCCGGTCACCGGGCCTCCGCGGCGACACAGCGCGCCTCGGGCGTGGCACAGGACGCCGCCCACCGGGTCTCCGGTGCGGCGCACCAGGCGTCGGGCATGGCGGGCGAGGCGGCGCACGACACGTCCGACTTCGCCTCCAACCTGGCCCACCAGGCGTCCCATGCCGCGTCCTCGGCCGCCGGCCAGGCTCGACGGGCCCCGGCGGAGGCTTTGCATCGCACGGAGGGCAGCCCGCTGGCCGCCGGCCTTATCGCCTTCGGCGTCGGGCTGCTCGTCTCGGCGCTCATCCCACCCAGCCACCAGGAACAGCATGTGGCCGGCCAGGCGAAGCGGAAGGCTTCGGAGCACGCGGACGAGGTCAAACAGCAGGTCGGCGGGATGGCGCACCAGATGCAGGAGAACCTGCGTCAGCCCGCGCAGCAGGCAGCCGACGCGGTCAAGGGCGCGGCGACACGCGGCGCCTCGACGGTACGCGACCAGAGCACGACGGCGGCCCACCATCTCCAGGACGAGGTGCGACAGAGCCGGACCGATCTCCAACACTAGGATCGGCCGGCACACCGCGCGGCCGGGCGCCTTTCCACGTCGCCAACACCGAATGCGCCTGGCGGCGGCCGTCGGCCATGGTTCACTCATCCTCGAGCAACGTGACGGGCAGTCGACACTTGTCATGTGCTCGGCGATCGCCCTGGCGCTTCGCCGTCGGGGAAGCGCCAGGGCGTCACGTGTCCGCTGGGTCAACAGGTGGAGTTGGTCTGGGTGAGCAGGCCCATGCGCCATGGCAGGGCGATGTAGTCGCCCCGGGCGTTGGGATCGATGCCCTGGTAGAGGAACTGGAGCCGGCAGGGGTTGATGGGCACGGTCTGGTCGTTTCCGGATCGCAGGAGTTCACCGTGGCTGAAGTCGCGTGACCAGGCGGTGCCGGCGAACGTCACGTTGTTGGAACGGGCGAACGGGGCCGACTCGGTGGCCAGGTGTGGTGTCCACTGGCCGGCGAGGTTGTTCGAGGTGAAGGACCGGTACCAGCGGCGCCCGTCCGAGCCGATGGCTTCCTGCAACAGCAGGTACTGGCTGCTGCCGCCGACCTTGTAGACGGCGGTGCCCTCGAACAGGTTGTTCCGGTTGGCGTCGCGGAGCGCGAACTGGGTGTTACCGAAGCCGTTCGGGAAGTTCGCCAGCGTCGTCTGCGACCGGTAGATGTTGCCGTTGTCGTCGCTGGAGAACAGATAGCAGTTGGCGGTGTCGCAGATCATCCAGAAGTCGAGCCACGCCCCGTTGCCCTTGTTCTGGGTCACGATCGCCGGCTCGCTGTTCATGAAGTTGCGCGGCGTCGTCCACGACCGCGGGTTGCTCGGATCGGTGCTGGTCGAGTAGGTGGGCACGCCGGTCTGGTAGACCATGTACCACAGGTTCTGCGGGGCGAAGTAGAAGATGTGCGGCGCCGCCCGGTAGCCGCGCCCGATCGGGGTCGCGGTGTCGAGGTAGGTGTGGACGGCAGCGGCCGCCTGCGGCCAGTCGGAGAAGGCGAAGTGCACGAGGTTCCAGCCCTGTGAGGGGCTCGCCGTTGTCGCGTACACCTGCCAGGCGTTGTTGTGCCGGACCACCGTGTAGTCCTTGATCGCCACCACGTCCGGATGGCTCGAGTCGGGTTTGGGTCCGGCGAGGATTCCGCTGGAACTCCATCTCAGCGACGACGGCAGGGCGCCGCCCGGTGGTGGGCTGGTCGGTGGAGCGCCCCCGTCGACGCGAACCAGTTGCCACTGCTGGTTGTTGCCACCCCAGTCGGCGTACTGGACGACGTTTCCGCCGTCCGCGGTCGAGGCGCCCTGCACCTCGATGACCTTGTTGCTGTGCCGGTTGACCAACCGGACATAGCCGCCGGCGGAGTCTGCCAGCCGGAACTGCTGGTTGGCACCGTTGCCGTCGCTCCACTGCACGATCGCCGCACCGTCGGCGGTCGACCAGTTGTAGACGTCCAGGACCTTGCCCGAGTGACGGGACCTCAACCGGTAGTACCCGCCACCGGCATCAACGAACTGCCACTGCTGCCACGCGCCGTCGTTACGCGCCCACTGGGTGATCCGGGCACCGTCGTTGGTCGCCAGGTTGTAGACGTCCAACGCCTTGCCGCTGTTACGGTTCACCAGCACGTACCACGCACCGGTGTCCACCGTGGCAGCGGACGCGACCGGCGCACCGGCCACCACCGCGACACCGCCGGTAGCCAACGCCGCCACAGCCGTCACGGCCAACCACCTCCGGCGACGAGGCGAAGACACGACCACACCGTCCTCGTTCATGTTTCTCCTTGGGTAAGGGGTGCGATACCGCCGGCGTCCGCTCCCGGTCGACTGGAGCGGCTTTGCATGCGCGGCGGACGGACGATGCCCGGATCGAGTCGCCAGCCGGCCCAGGGCAGGCAACCCCCGTGTGTCGATACCGATTCGGCCGATGATGTTAGCGATCACAGGTTTGTCGCAGACGGCGCCATCCACCCGCGGCGACCTTGACACCCGCCGACATCAGACATCGAAGCAAAGCGATATTACGTTAGCGCTCCCACCACATCAAGGGCTCCAGCAGCAGGAACGGGATCATCAACCATCGACCCCACGCGAACACGGGGGCACAATCTCACCCCTGAACAACTCGCCCGGACGCGCACCGCGCCGCCGACCCGATGTGAGCGCTCACTGGCCTCAGCGGCGGCACCGTACCCGGCCGATGACGGGTGGGCCAGGCGGTCGGGCGGCCAACCGTGGCCTGGCATCCTGCCCTCATGGGACTACGGTTCGGCACCCGCGCATCCGATTCCCCGTGGGTGGACACCGTGTGGACCTGTACGAGCGAGCGGGTCGCGGAGATGACCTCCGTTGCGACGGTGTGCTGGGGCCTGGTGTTCTGGGAGCACGAGGGCAGGGCGTACGCCGGCATTTCCGGCCCGCAGACCGGTGCCGGCGCCGCACCGGTGCCGGAGGGCGCGACGTTCGTCGGCATCGAGTTCGCGGTGGGCACGTCGCTGCGGGCCGTGCCCACGGCGGCCCTGGTCGACGGCGGCGTCGAACTTCCGGAGGTCACGCGCAGGACCTTTCGGCTCGACGGCGTCCGCTGGGAGACGCCCCACGCCGACGACGCCGAGACCTTGGTGGATCGTCTGGTCCGCTCCGGGGCGGTGGTTCGTGACCCACTCGTCGCCGAGGTCCGCCGGGCCCACCGCCCAGCGGTCTCGGGGCGCACGGTCGAACGCCGGTTCCGGGCGGCGACCGGGCTCACCCGGGGCGCCGTGCGACAGATCGAACGCGCACGCCGGGCGGCGGCGATCCTGGCCGCCGGCGTCCCGGTCGCCGATGTCGTCGTCAGGCTCGGATACTTCGACGAGCCCCACCTGGCCCGTGCGCTACGCCGGTACGTCGGGCGTACGGCCCGGCATCTGCGTACGGGCACCGGTGGTGCGATCGCCCTAAATCTGGATCATCCGACGACGTCGTAGATGAGCTTCGTGACGCCGTTGGGATAGGCGGCGGACGACCGAAGGGTCAGCAGCTGCTTGTCCCGGTCCGACCTGCTGAACAGGCTTTTGCCGGATCCGAGCAGCACGGGGAAGACGAGGAGGTGGTACCGGTCGATGAGGTTCGCCTCCGACAGTCGGCGGGCGAGTTCCGCGCTTCCGTGAATGAAGATCGCGCCGCCGTCGCTCCGCTTGAGTTCGGCGACGTCATCGAGCGAGCGCAGAATCGTCGTCCGGCCCCATCCCTCGACGAGGGCGTCCTCGGGCAGCGTGGTCGAAACCACGAACTTGGGCAGTTCCTTGTAGGCGAGGTGGTCGTCCGAGTCACGCCAGATCGGTGCGAACGCCTCGTAGCTTCGGCGGCCGAACATCAGTGCCGTGGTCTCCTCCAACTCCTCGCCCTTGAGCGAGAACGCCTCGGGCAGGAATTCGATGTCCTTCATCACCCAGCCTCCGCTGCGGTGTTCCTCGCCCGGCCCACCGCCCGGGGAGTCCACGACACCGTCGAGCGAGACGAACGCGGTATAGACCAGATCACGCATGGCTGTACTCCTCGCAACCGGCGACCGGGTCGCCGGGTAGATGGCGATCAACCACTGCCCCACACCGACCTGACGTGGTGCAGCACTGACGGTAGGTTAGGCGGCGCCCACCGTGGCGGTCTTGTACGGAAACGACGAAAGCCGGCGCGGTGGCGAGCGAACGCGGGTGCCGTGCCCGTCAATCCGCCGGGAACACGACGGGCAGTGCGGTGAGCCCCCGGAGGAACGTACGTCGCCATTTGAGTTCTTCCGGTCGGACGGCCAGGCGGATGGTGGTGTAGCGGCGCAGCAGTGAGCTGAGCACGATCTCGCCCTCCAGTCTGGCCAGCGGTGCGCCGAGGCAGAAGTGCCGGCCGTGACCGAACGCCAGATGTGCCTGGTCGGACCGGTCGGGGTGGAAGGCGTCCGCGTCGGCGAAGCGGGTCCGGTCCCGGTTGGCCGAGGCCAGACCGATACTGACGATGCTCCCCTCGGGTACGGCCACCCCGCCGATGGTCAGATCCTGGACGGCTGTCCGCAGCGTGCTGCGCTGGACCGGTCCGTCCAGTCGCAGCGACTCCTCGACTGCGGCGTGCAGCAGTGCCGGATCGTCACGGAGACGGTCCAGGCTGACCCGCTCCAGGAGCAGGCGCAGAATCGTGTTGCCGAGGAAGTTGGTGGTGCTTTCGAAGCCGGCGACCAGCAGCAGGTAGAGCATCGCGACGACCTCGCGCTCGGCGAGCAGGCCGTGCTCGTCCCGGGCGGTGATCAACGTCCGGAGAACGTCGGGACGGTCGTCGAAGGAGGCGTCGTCCACGGTCGCGTCGCGGCGGGTTCGCTCGACCAGTTCGGTGAGGTATTCGCGCAGTGCCGCGTCGCCCGCGGCCCTGGTCATCGGCCGGTTCTCGATGTACGACGGGGTCAGTGCCGCCTCCGCCCAGACCCGGAACCTGTCCCGGTCGGCCACCGGCACCCCGAGCAGTTCGCAGATGACCAGGACCGGCAGCGGGTGGGCCAGCGCTTCCACGAGATCGGCGCCGGCCCGGCCGGCGATGCCGTCGAGGAGATCGTCCGTGATCTGCTGGACGCGGGGGCGCAGCCGCTCGATGGCCGCGGGGGTGAAGGCGCGTTTCACCACGCCGCGCAGTCGCGTGTGGTCCGGCGGATCGCTGTGCAGCAGGTGTGCGGCGCCGAACTCGATCCGCTCCTCGGTCAGTTCGATACCGGCGGACTCGAGGGCCGGACGGGCGTGGCTCAGGTGATGGGCCAACCGGGGGTCGGTCAGCGCCGCCCGTGCCTCCTCGTACCGGCACACGAACCAGGTCTCCACCCCGTCGGGCTGGACGAGCCGGTGCACCGGTGCCCGCTGCCGCAGGTCGGCGTAATCGGGGAACGGGTCGGCGACGCCGTCGAGGCGGAAGATCTCGCTGTGCCGGGCGGGGGTACGGGGCTCGTTCACGGTAACTCCTCGACGGGCTGCCGTCAGCGCAGCGCCATCCTCGTCTGTGTCTGCATGACCCCGCCGTCGCGCTTGAGCGCCCGTAGCAGCCGGTCCAGCGCGGGCATGTCCCGCACCCGGACGCGCAGCAGGTAGTCGTAGGGACCGGTCACGTGGACGGCGTCCACCACGCTCGAGACACGTCTCACCCAGGTCAGGAACTCCTCGGAGTCCCGGTCCTGATGGAGCCGTACGTCGATGAACGCCTCCATCCCCGCTGCCGGATCCGGCTGCGCGTCGGCGAGCACGACCGTGAATCCAGCGATCACCCCCACCGTTCGCAGGCGGCGGACCCGGGCCGCGACGGCATTCGTGCTCAGCCCCACCTCGTGACCGATCGCGGTGAACGATGCGCGGCCGTCTGCCCGCAAGATACCGAGAATCTGCTCGTCCAGCGCATCCACACCACGAATCTAGCCGTCGCACCGCGAAAATCTCCGCCGATTTCGGCGGGATGGCCGATCGTTGCCGGGTATGGAGATCAGTAAGGCGTTCCTCAGCGGCGTCCTCGCCGGCCTCGCCGTCGCCGTCCCCCTGGGTGCCATCGGCGTCCTGCTGCTCAAGGAGGGCGTCCAGCACGGCGTCCGCCGGGCCTGGACCGCGGCCGCGGGGGTCGCCGCCGCCGACGTCGTCTACTGCACCGTCGCGGTCCTCTTCGGAGCGGTCACCGCCCCTGTCGTCACCAGGCTCGCGCCCTGGCCCGCTGTCGTGGGCGGCCTCGCCCTCGTCGGCATCGCCGCCCGTGGACTCGTTCGTGGCCTCTCCAGCACGGCAGCGCCCGCGGCGCCCGACCGTTCCCCGGGTCCGCGGCGGAGGTTCACGGCGTTCCTCGCCCTGACGATGATCAACCCGGCGACCCTCGTCTACTTCGCGGCGATCACCACCGGGCTCGGCACCGTGTCGCAGACGCGCGCGACGTCCACGGCGTTCATCGTCGGTGTCGGCCTCGCGTCCGTCGCCTGGCAGATCCTGCTCGTCGCCGTCGGAAGCACTCTCAAAACGCACGCCGGACAGGGCGCGCAGCGGGTCACCGTGCTGGCCGGGAATGCCGTCGTGGGTGTCCTCGGTCTGCTGATCGTCACCGGCGCGGTCCTCTGAGCATCCCCGCGCACCAGTGTGGGTTCTGGGACGAGGTGGCCGAGGCGAGCTGAGCCCGGCCGGTGACAGCCCCGCCACCCCGGCAAGGGTGGCGGGGCGTCCCGCCGACACGGAAGGCGTGGCGGCCTGCCGGCGTCAGCCGTTGTCGATCAGGCTGGCGATCTCGTTGTAGATCAGGTGCGCCTTCGCGCCCTGGTTCGACGGGCAACCGCCGAGGTGGTGCAGGGCGATGACCTGGTGGTTGGCGTTCAGCACCGGCGAGCCGGAGTTTCCGCCGGAGGTGTCACAGCTGTAGCTGATGTTCCAGGTGTTGTAGTTCGCGTTCCGCACGGTGCACGTCGGGCCGCCCTGGCTGTCCTCGTAGATCGACAGCCGCTTCGGGCTGCCGTCGCCGTGTCCAGGGATGTAGATCCGCGTGCCGGTGGTGGTGGCGGTCGTCGCCAGGTAGAGCGTGCCGAAGCTCTGGATGTTGGCGAAGTTGTTCACCGAGTACAGGGTGTAGTCCAGCTGGTTCGATCCGCCGCTGCTCACCTTGTAGAGGGTGGCGCCGCTCACCTTGGTGCCGGCGCCCGGGTTGGCGCCGCCGCAGGTGGCGCACTGGTAGTTGAACTGCATTTCGCTGCCGCTGACCTGGGCCTGCGTCGAGAAGCAGTGCTTGTTGGTCAGCATGCGGTTGGTGTTGCCGATCCGCCAGGTGGTGCACAGCCCGCCGCCGCTGATCAGCAGTCGCGCCACCGCCCTGCCGCGCGCGTATTCGGTGGGGTGGCTGCTCTGGTAGCAGACCGCGTCGCGGCGGGCGTCGGTGCTGCACACGGACTGCGTGGAGGGGTTGTGCCGGGCGATCTCCGCGCGGTCGTAGCCGCGCCAGAACCGGTCGACGGTCGCCACGTTGCCGCGGGAGGGGCGGCTGCTGTGCAGCGTCACCACCGCGGTGTCACCCTCTACCGACATCGCCCAGAAGCCCGGCTGCCCGTCGGTGGTGTAGTCGGAGCCGGTCGCCCGGTTCAGGTGGCGGTCGTACCGGTGGCTCTCCTTGCCGTCGGGGCTCGACACGGTGACGTAGTCGCCGTCAGCGAGTTGCAGAGAGCTGAAGTGCACCTTGATGTACGTCGCGCCGGGGTGCTGGATGACCTGTGTCCGGCTGTCCCCGGCGGCGGACAGCGAGCCGTCGACGATGCGTAGTTCACCGATCGTGGTGACACCCTCGGCCGAGAACTGGTCCGATTCGGGTGCCCGCTGTGACTGCGGCGCAAGAGGTGCGGCCGGGTACTCCTCGGCGGCGGCGGATACCGGCAGCAGACTCAGCCCGAGCGTGCAGGCGGCGAGCGCCACCGACGCCGTTCGCAGGCGGCGTAAGGCAAGGTTCATCGTCGCTCCTCTCCAGGAAACCAGCACCGAGACGTGCTTTCCGTCTTACTACACGAGGACCGGCAATATATGCAAGTCTATCAATATAGTCGTGCCTCCTGCGCCACTTCGTCGACGCCACCGCGCCAGGATCGGCACCGTCGACATCGGACCGCCGGCCGACACCCCGCTCCGGCGGCGGAAAATGTGTGGATCACGGTCCGTCCGAGCGCCACGATGTCTCCCGGACATCCCCGGGCCACGGCCCGACGATCGGAAAACGGGCGGTGACGGTCGATGACCTGGCGACGCATCATGATCGACCTGGCGCCGCTGCGGGAGGCACCGGCCTTCCGTCGGCTGTGGATCGGGTCGACGCTGTCGGCTTTCGGCGGCCAGATGACCAGCTTCACGGTCGCGTTCCAGGTCTGGACGCTCACCGAATCCTCGCTCGCGGTCGGTGCCGTCGGCCTCGCCGTCGCCGGGCCCGCGATCCTGTTCGGTCTTCTCGGCGGGGCGATCGCCGACAGCATGGACCGCCGGCGGCTGGCGCTCGTCGCCTGCGTGGCCCAGGCGGTCATCGCCGCCGGGCTCGTCGTGCAGGCGATCGCCGGTCTGGAGCAGCTCTGGTTGTTGTACCTGCTGGTGGCGGCCGGAGCGACGGTCAACGCGGTCGGCGGGCCGGTCCGGCGTACGTTCCTGGCCCGGCTGCTCGACTCCCGCCTGGTCCCCGCCGGTGCGGCCCTCAACATGCTCGCCATGCACGCCAGCCTCACCGCCGGCCCGATGGTCGCGGGCGCGCTGGTCGCCGGGTGGGGCATCACGGTCGCCTACCTCGTCCACCTGCTGACGTTCGTGGCCGCGTTCGACGGCCTGTTCCGGCTGCCGCCGATGCCGCCGGAGGGCAAGACCGGGCGACCGAACCTGCGCGCCATCGGGGAAGGGCTGACCTTCATCCGCCGCAGCCGGGTGATTGCCGGCGCGTTCCTCACCGACATCAACGCCACCCTGCTCGGCATGCCGTTCGCCCTGTTCCCGGCGATCAACGCCGCCCACTTCGGGGGCAGCCCGCAGACGCTCGGACTGCTCACCGCGGCGCCGGCGGTCGGTGGCGTCATCGGGGCGCTGCTGTCCGGGCCGGTCGGCCGGATCAGACGGCCGGGTCGGGGCATCCTCGTCGCCGCCGCGGTGTGGGGGGCGAGCCTGGCCTGCTTCGGGCTGACGACGTACCTGTGGCTGGCGCTCGCCCTGCTCGTCGTCGCCGGGGTGGCCGACGTACTCAGCGTGATCATGCAGACCGCGCTGGTCCAACTCGCCACCCCGGACAACTACCGCGGCCGGGTCGGCGCGGCCGAGTTCGTCGTCGGCGCCGGCGTGCCGCACCTGGGCAACTTCCGGGCCGGCGCGGTCGCCTCGCTCGTCTCCCCCGCCGCCAGTGCCTTCATCGGCGGATCGGCGGTCGTCGCCGGAACCGCCCTGATCGCGCTCGCGCTGCCCGAGTTCCGGCGCTGCACCACACCGCCGACGACCTCCCCCGACGCGGCGAAGCAGCCCCAGCCGGCCGGCTCGTCGTAACCCACGGGATCCCGCCCACGGTCCCGCCCTCTGGCGGTCCGGGGCGGGGTCGCCCCGTGGGGTGGAAGCCGTCGAACAGAGCGTTTCCGTCGGTGGTGGGTGATAGCTTCGCGGCGAATCGCTCGACCGCGTCCTGCGGTTCCCGTCGCGGGCCGAGCCGACCGTCCCACCGGATCGGCCGCACCTCCACGCACAGGGAAGGCATCATGACCGAGGCAAGCACCCACACCCTGGACGTGCCGGGGGCGACTCTGCACTACGACGTCCGCGCGGGCGGCGCGGGCACGGCACCGACGCTGCTGATGATCGGGTCCCCGATGGACGCCACCGGGTTCACCAGCCTCGCCGCCCACTTCCGGGACCGTACGGTGGTGACCGTCGACCCGCGCGGGGCCGGACGCAGCACCCGCGTCGAAGCCGGCGGCGAGTCCACACCCGAGCAGCACGCCGACGACCTGCACCGGGTGATCGAGGCCCTCGGCGGCGGCCCGGTCGACATCTTCGCCAGCAGCGGCGGCGCCGTCAACGCGCTCGTGCTGGTGGCCCGGCACCCGGAGCAGGTGCGCCTCCTGGTGGCACACGAGCCTCCCGCCGCCCAGGTGCTGCCGGATCGGGAGCCGGCGCTGGCCGCGATCGCCGACGTCCGTCGGGCCTACGAACAGGACGGCTTCGGTGCGGGAATGGCGAGGTTCATGGCACTCAGCGGCTTCCGGGGCGAGATCCCGGCCGACTACACCGGCCGGCCGGCGCCCGATCCGGCCGCGTTCGGCCTGCCCACCGACGACGACGGCTCCCGTGACGACGTGATGTTCCGGCAGAACCTTGTCACCTGCACGCACCACGAACACGACTTCGAGGCGCTGCGGGCGGCGTCGACCCGGATCGTGGTCGGCGTCGGGGCCGAGTCGGAGGGCGAGATGGCCCACCGCAGCGGGCTCGCCGTCGCCGACCGGCTCGGCACGAAGGCGGTGGTCTTCCCCAGCCACCACGGCGGTTTCCTCGGCGGGGAGTTCGGCTGGGCGGGCGACCCGGACGCGTTCGCCGTGACCCTGCGGCAGACGCTCGACGAAGACCGGTGAGGCTGGTGACCGGTCCGCGTCTGGGATGAGCCCGTAGGAAGCGGACCGGTCAGCCGGCGGCGGCTTTCGGGGTGGTGCTGATCGCGTCGCGCACCTCTTCGACCAGCTCGCGCATCGCGGTCTCGGCGCCCCAGGCGTCGCCGGCCGCAACGCAGTCCGCGACCCGGTCGTGCAGGTCGAGCGCCACCGGCCGGGGACATTTCGGCATCAGGCCGTGCTCGGTCCGTCCGGCGAGCACCTCGGCGATCACGCCGGTCAGCGCGGTGAACATCTCGTTGAGGCACGCCTGCAGCAGCAGCGCGTGGAACTCGACATCGGCGGCCAGGAACGCGTCGAGTTCGCCCGCCTCGCCGAGTTGCCGCATCCGTGTGGCCAACGTGCACAGCCGCTCGCGCACGTCGGCGGTGGCGTGCCGGGCGGCGCCCGCGGCGGCGAGCGGCTCGACGGCCACCCGCAGGTCGGTGAGGGTACGTAGCTGGTCGGCGCGGCCGGGGCCGTCGAGACGCCAGCGGATGACCCGTGGGTCGAGCACCCGCCACCGGTGCATCGGCTGCACCACCAGGCCGACGCGGCGGCGGGATGCGACCAGGTTCAGCGATTCGAGGATGCGCATCACCTCCCGCATCACGGTGCGCGAGACGCCGAAGCGCTGTTGCAGATGTTCCAGGGTGAGTGCCGTACCGGGGGCGTGCTGCCCGCCGGTGATTTCCAGCCCGAGGGCATCGAGCACAGCGCCGTGCATCACCGGCGCGGCGGCCCGCGCCGCGTCGTGACTCGCCTCGGCCATCAAGGGATCCCCGATCACTCCGTCCTGCGAAGAGGTTAGCGGGCGCCCGCCGCGGCCCGATCCGGCGACCGGCCCCAGCCTTCTCAAAGGTGTTACCTTTCTATTTACAAAGGTAACACCTTTGTGTGACGATCATGCCAACCACCAGGTGGACGACGCCCGACGACCCGACGCGACCGCGCACCGCGACGGGTCCGACGGCCATGGCCGCCCACGCCCACACCGAACGATGTGGACGGGCTCACCCGCGGCCGGGGCGAACCGTCACCTCGCCACGTCCACCACCGGTCCCCGGAGCGGCATCCCCCGAACGCTTCGGTCGACCAGCCGATGAAGGGAAGGCACATGCCCGTTACACACCCACAATCAGCGCCGGCACGCCGGCTCCGGCGAGGACTGACCGTGTCGCTCGCCGCCGGCCTGACGGCCGCCGCCGGCGCCCTCGCCGCCCCCGCCGCGACCGCGGCACCGGCCTCGAACCTCGGGCCGAAGGTCGTCAACACCAACCAGGCGCCGACCGGCAACTCGGTCACCTTCAGGTACCAGGCCCCGGCCGGCGTCGAGTCGGTCCAGATCTACGGCGAGTGGTGGTTCTCCAAGGCGGAGAGCGTCACGTGCCAGGGTTGCGGTGACGCCCGGCCCGGCGCCCAGTGGCAGCCGGGTGACATCGTGGCCGACCCGTGGCGCACCCTGCCGATGGAGAAGGGCGCGGACGGGGTGTGGACGTTCACCACGCCGCTGCCCTCCGGCACCTTCCGGTACGCGTTCACCCACGACTGCAGCAGCCCCACCGCCAGCGGCTGCACCCTGCACCCCGACCCGGCCAACCCGCTCGAGGTGCTGCCCCACGACGAGGCCACCGGCGCACTGCTCAGCCGCGTCTACGTCCCGAGCAGCAAGCGTTTCCCCAGCTACGACAACGACTACCAGGCTCCGGTCGCCGCCAACAAGGCGGGCAAGCTGGAGCAGCGCTGGTACGACTCCCCGCTGTCGACCAGCCCGGCGGGCAAGCACGACGTCGTCGTCTACCTGCCGCACGGCTACGACGCGAAGCGCTCGACCCCGTACCCGACGCTGTACCTCAGCCACGGCGGCGGCGGTAACGCCACCGACTGGACCGTCGAGGGCGTGGCCCACCAGATCCTGGAGAACGCCGTACGGGACGGCGCGGCCCAGCAGATGGTCATCGTCTCCACCGACTTCAACGGCCTGCCGAACGGCAACCAGGGCTACGTCGACGAGCTGCGTGACAACGTCATCCCCTTCATCGAGCAGAACTACAACGTCTCCACCCGCGCCGTCGACCGCGCCTTCGGTGGACTCTCGGCGGGCGGCGCCCGCGCCCTCACGCTCCTCTACGACAACACCGACCTGGTCGGCTACCACGCCGCCTGGGGTGCGGCCGGCGGCGCGGTGACGCCGACGCGGGAGCAGGTCGACCGGCTGAAGGCGGTGCCCGGCGGCATCCACGTCGGCACCGGCCTGCAGGACTGGCTGGCGAACATCGCCCCGAACTCGGTCGCCCGCACCGAGGCCTGGCGGGCGGCCGGCATCGAGGTCACCGAGCACAACGTCGACGGTGTGCACGTCTGGGACATCTGGCGGCAGATGCTCAACGACTACCTGCGTACCGTGGCGTTCCGTACCACCACCACGAGCCTGGACGTCGACAGCAACCCGGCCGGCAACTCGCACCGTACCAAGGTCACCGCGACCGCCGAGGTCGCCTCGGTGACGATCAGTGACCGCGCGCCGTCCGGCAAGGTCGACTTCTACGCCGGCGACACGTACCTCGGCTCCGCGCCGGTCCGTAACGGGGTCGCCCAGTTCAAGGGCACGGTCAGCGGCGGCCTCGACCAGCCGGTGACCGCCCGCTACCAGGGCGACAGCCTGTACAACGCGTCGGCAAGCACGGCGAACGCCGGCTGATCCGACGCCCGCACGCGGCCCGTGGCGGCACCCGACGAGGGGGCTGCCACGGGCCGTCGCCACATCTGCCCGCCGTGAAGACGCGGGGTGACACCCTGGGGTCACCTTGACATCGATCGATGTTAGCGACAACATCGGTCTATCGCGACCGGGGTGGGCGAAGTCTGGGCAGCTCACCGCACCTGTTTCGACAGCCGGAAACACGGCGACGACACGTCGCCCGAAGCGCCGACCCTGCCTGCCCGCGCCGCCACGGCGCGCGGAGCCGGGCCGGTCCGCGCTGCCCAGGATGAACGGAGACAGACTTGTGAGCCTCTCAGGCATGGTGTCGCGGTCGCGCGATCAGCGGGCGGCGTTGGCCGCGACGGTGGCGGTAGTGGTAGCCGCGGGTGTGCTGCTGGCGCCTCCGGCGCGGGCGGCGGTGGTGGACACCGGCGCCACCTACATGCTGGTGAACCGGCACAGCGGCAAGGCCATGGACGTCTTCGAGTGGTCCACCGCCGACGGGGCCCCGGTCAACCAGTGGACCCGCAACGACCTGACCGTCCAACAGTGGCAGTTCGTCGACGCCGGAAGCGGCTATCACAAGATCCGATCACGACACAGCGGCAAGGTCCTGGACCTGCCGGGGACGGCCGACGGCACCCGACTGGTCCAGAACACCGACACCGGGGCGACGACCCAACAGTTCCGGCTGCAGGACTCCGCGGGCGGATACGTACGCTTCGTCAACCGACACAGCGGCAAGGTCATCGACGTATGGCAGTGGTCCACGGCTGACGGCGGCATGCTGGCCGGATACCAGAACCTCGACGGGACGAACCAGCAATGGCAGCTGGTCCGCCTCGGAGGCGGCTCCCCCACCACCCCGCCCGGGTCCTATCCGCAGCCGGCAAGGGTGACCGGCGACATCGGGGTGCACGACCCGACCGTGGTCAAGCGCCCCGAGGGTGGCTACCTGCTCGCGCACACCGGGAACAACATCGCCCTGAAGACCTCCACCGACCGGGTCACATACCGCAACGCCGGCGCGGTCTTCCCCGGCGGCGCACCGTGGACCACCGCCTACACCGGCGGTTCCCGGAACCTGTGGGCGCCGGACCTGTCGTTCCACAATGGCCGCTACCACCTGTACTACTCGGCATCCACCTTCGGCTCGAACCGGTCGGCCATCTTCCTCGCCACCAGCACCACCGGAGCCTCGGGAAGCTGGACCAACGAGGGCCTGGTCATCGAGACCCGCACCTCGGACAACTTCAACGCGATCGATCCCAACCTCACCGTCGACGACCAGGGCCGGTGGTGGTTGAGTTTCGGGTCGTACTGGTCGGGGATCAAGCTGATCCCGCTCGACCCCGCCACCGGGCGGCGGCTCGGCACGACGATGTACAGCCTGGCGAACCACGGGCCCGGCATCGAGGCACCGGTCCTGGTCCGGCGGGGCGCCTGGTACTACCTGTATGTGTCGTTCGACCGTTGCTGCCAGGGCGCGAGCAGCACCTACCGGGTGATGGTCGGCCGCTCCGCCAACCTGACCGGACCGTTCCTCGACCGCACCGGACGCGACATGCTCGCCGGTGGCGGCACCCAGATCCTGGCCTCCCACGGCAGCGTCCACGGCCCCGGCCACCAGGCGGTGCTCGCCGACACCGACGGCGACCACCTCTTCTACCACTACTACGCCGACAACGGCGTGTCCCTGCTCGGTATCAACCGGATCGGCTACGACGCGGCCGGGTGGCCATACCTCCACTGATCGGCGCCGCCCGGTTGAACACGCTGGTCTCAGTCGGACGCCTTGCAGGTGATCGTGGGCAGGGCCACGCTACTGCCCGTACCGGTGTAGCCGAACTTGGAGATGGCATTGGATCCGAGTACGGGGGCGTGGGCGGGTGGGTCGATGGTGTGCTGGCCGCCGACCCCGTTGAACGTGGCGCCCCACCCGGTGATGGTCCCGGTCGGCGGCGCAACCTTGCCCCGCCACGTGATCCGGCCGGAGCTGATGTTCTTGATGGTGACGTCCACCTGGTAGCCGCCGTCCCACGCGACCGTCGAGGTCGTGACGAGGCACAACAATGGCGGCTCGTCCGCCGGCACGGCGCTCGCGGGCGTGGCACCGAGCACCAGCGCCATAACACCAAGTACGGCAAGGACCACGAGGCGCACCCGAAGAGCCATGGCGGAAATATACAACCCCATCCATGTCTTGCGATGACCGCGACGAGTGCCATCTGTCGGTGGCGTTAGAATTCTCCGGGTACGGCAAGTTCGTGAATGACGGCGTGTACTCACCGCCGTCGGAACTTGGGCCGCTGCCTCACGCTGGCGATCGACCTTCATCGCCGCGCAGATCGGCCGGTCAGCTCTCTGTGGACTCGTCCCCCGCTGGCGCCCGTCCGCCCCTCCCTGCCGCGAACGTCGCCCCTCCCGCAGGCATGCCGCCGCGCGGATCCCACCCACGAGATTGGAACCATCATGACCTCTCCCCAGAGCGGCCTGGTCGTCATCACCGGCGGTCCCGGAGCCGGCAAGACCACCCTGATCAGCCTGCTGCACGAGGCTGGTTTCGCCACCGCACCGGAGGCCGGGCGGGCGATCATCCAAGATCAGACCGTAATCGGCGGGCCGGCCCTGGCCGACCCGACGCTACGCGCCGAACTGAACCTGTGTTGGGATCTGCGCTCCTACCGCTGGGCGCTCAACCAGCCGGAGCCGGTGTTCTTCGACCACGCGCTGCCGAGCCTGGCGGCCCACTACCGGCTGACCGCAAGCCCGGTGCCCCCACACGTCGAGGCCGCGATCGCGGCCTTCCGGTACCGGCCGCAGGTCTTCCTCGCGCCATGGTGGCCCGAGATCTACCGCAACGATGCCGAGCGACGCCAGACCCTGGTGGAGGCGCGGCAGACCTCCGAGGCGATCGTCGAGGCCTACCGCCGGCGCGGCTACCAGCTGATCGAACTGCCTCGCGTCGACCCACGAGAACGACTGCGGTTCGTACTCGAATGCCTGAACCTTTCCGCTCCGGCAACGTCCGCGACGACCAGCGGGCGGTAACCGCCCACGCCCCCTTCCAGTCATCGCCGGATCCGTCCGCGAACCACCGTGCCCATTGTCGACGGCCGGCAGTTCGAACAGGTGGCCTCGACGGGACAGGCCTCACCGGAGCGGGGTGAAAGGCCGGGTCTCGGCGGGTTGCCCGCCGGTGGCGATCTGCTCGGCCAGCAGCTTGCCGGTGATCGGGCCGAGGGTGATGCCCCACATGCCGTGGCCGCCCGCCAGGTAGACCCGCGGTGACCTGGTCGGACCGATCAGGGGCATTCCGTCAGGGGTGCAGGGACGGGCGCCGACCCATTCGTCGGTGCGGGCGTTGAGGTCGGCGTTCCTCAGCAACGGGCGTGCCGCGTCGGCGATGGCCGCGATGCGCCGCGGATCGAGGGGCGCATCAGCCGAACGGAATTCCATCATCCCGGCTACCCGGAGGCGGTCTCCCAGCGGAGTGCACGCTACCCGTTGCGCGGGAAAGTAGACCGGGCCGGCCGGGAGATGTTCGATCCCGACGCTGAAGCTGTATCCACGACCGGCCTGCACGGTCGTCCGGACCCCGAAACGGCGTGCCAGCCTGCCGATCCACGCACCACCGGCCAGCACCACCGCGTCATATCTGCCAGCCGGGCCGGCCCCGGTCACGACCCGCACCCCCGGCCCCTCATCGCGAATCTCCACGACGTCCGTCTTCGGCATCAGCCAACCGCCCCGCGCGCGGACCGAGGCCGCGAGCGCGTGAACGTAGTGCCCCGGGTCGACGAATCGCTGACCGTGCAGACGGATGGCGGCGCCGATGTCATCGGACAGTGCCGGCTCCAACTCGCGCGCCCCGGCGCCGGTCAGGACGTCGAATTCGATTTCCTGACCGGCGGAGCGGATGTGTTCCAACTCGTCCAACAGGTTCGACCGTTCGGTCTCGGTCCGGTATGCGGCGATGAAGGACTTCGCCTCGTTGACCGTGGACGCGACCCCGCCGGCCTCCAGGGCGTCGAAGCCCTCGAACGCGCGTCGGTTGATCGGGATGTAGGCGCGCATCGCGGCTTTCCACCGGCCGGCGGTGCTGTGCCGCGCGAACCCGGCCAGGAAACGCAGCAGGTGCGGATCCGCACGGGGCGGAACGTAAACCGGCGATGCCGGGCTCAGCAGGGCGCGCAGACCGTAACGGAGCACCGCCGGTTCCGGTAGCGGAGTGGTGATGCCCGGTGTCAGCCAGCCGGCATTGCCCCACGAGGCGCCGGCGGCCACGTCGTCCCGATCGAGAACGGTGACCTCGATCCCCCGCTCCTGCAGGAACCATGCGGTGGCCAGGCCGACCATTCCCGCGCCGATGACGGCAACGTGTTGCGGTGCGGGAATGCCGGACGTGGTGGCGGGCATCTCATCTCCTTGTGCGAACGCTGGACCACCGGACGGCGGGTGTCCACCGCCTCCTGCCGGAGTCGGGAACAGCGCATGGAACCACCAGCGTGCGCCGGGAGCCACCCCGGTCGACAGGGGCGACTCCCGGTCAACAACCAGGTCCGCTCGTTGCCGGGCGTCGGCAACCATCGGCAGGCCGACGCCCGCAGATGGGAGATTGCGCACGGTGGCTGCCCCGCACCGGCACGGGACAACGTCACCGTGCGATCTTGGTTACAGTGCGTATTCATGCGTGACACCCGTCCCCTGTTCCACCGCGCCGGAGCCGCGATGCTGCTCCTCGCCGGCCTGGTCGCCGGAGCCGCGAGCGCCGCCTCGGCGGCCCCCGGCTCCCCGCCGGGCGCACCGGCCGACCCCACGCCGGGCGGGACCGCCGACACCGCGACGACGGACACCGCGCCCCCGGCTGGAACGGCCGGCACCGCGACCGCCGTGGCAAGCGGTTCGGCCGACCTGTCGGTCACCGCCCGCGGCCTTACGGTCACCACCCCCGTGAAACGCAAGATCGCCACTCTGAAGGTCACCAACCACGGCCCGGCCACCGCCACCGGCATCCGGCTGCGGCTGGTCGGCTGGGTCGACGGCGAATCCACCGACGCGGGCGAGATCACCTGGTGTGACCGGCCCGGGCCGGTGACGTCGCCGATGCCGACGATCCCGCCCGGCCACCGTCTGGTGCCCGTCGGCACGGAGTGCGACCTGCCGGACCTGGGGCCGGGCCGGTCGTTGACCCTCGACATGGCGTTCCCGATCTTCGGCGGGGGTGTGATCGGCACGTTCGGTGAGTTCACCACGTACGTCTGGCACGCGGGGACCGATCCGGTGCCGGCCAACAACAGCGTGTTGAGCCGGCTCACCGGCAGCGACGCGGTCGTCGGCGCGGATCTGTACGCGTTGGCCCGGGACGTACCAGCCGACGCTTCCGGGCGGGTCGGCACGGTCGTCCCGGGTGGGCGGGGTGACCTGCGGTTCGAGATCGGCAACCAGGGCAGGACAGTGGTCCGCGAGATCGAGTTGACAGTCCGGCTGCCCGAGCACGTCAGTTTCGAGGGCGACGTGTCCGGGTGCGACTACGGCGCCGGGCGCCGCGAGGCCACCTGCGTCTACCGTGGCCTGTCACTCATCCCGGCCAAGGACGACACCGACCCGAACGACGACCGGTATTCGGGGCTGCGGTTCCGGTTCCCGGTACGGGTGGCGAAGTCCGCGCCCGCCCCGGCGCACCTGGCAGGTGGACGGCTGGAGGTGCGGGCGCTGGTCGACGAGGAGATTCCCCGGAACGTCCCCGCCGAACTGCCTCAGCAGGCAAGCCCGGTGCGTGCTGACCCGGAGGCTGCGCCGGACCGGGATCCGAGCGACAACACCGACACGTTCACCGTGTTCACCGCGGTGGATTCCGGTGGCGGTGGCGGCCTACCGGTGACCGGCGGGAACACCGCCCTGCTGACCGGTGCCGGCGCCGGTGTGGTCCTGGTCGGCGCCACCCTGCTGGCGCTCACCCGCCGCCGTCGCCACGGCACCCGCACCACCCCGCTGGCGTAGGTTCCGACGGGGCCACGCAAAGCCTGCGTGGCCCCGCCCAGGCTGTTCGAGTCGTGGCCTTGGGCGCCATACGGCGAGGTCGCCGCCCGGCAGGCTGGCAGCGTGCCGGACTTGAACGCGACCGCCGACCCACCTCCGTGTCGAAGAGGACGAGACCGCCGGCGACGTCCTGCCGTTCGGGATCCAGTTCGACCTTGTCGGGCCGGTCCGCGGTCACCGGGTCAGTCTGCGACCCTCCCCCGGGCTGCGTCACGGACCAGTTCCGCGGGTCTGGCCACTGTGTCGTGTCAGGAACGTGGTCACCGCCCGACGGAAGTCGTGCGGCCCTTCGACCCACGGCAGGTGGCCGGCTCCGGCCAGACTCACCCGTTGGCTGTCGGTCAACGCCCGGTGCAGCGAGTCGACGGCCCAGCGGGGACGGATGTCCTCGGCGCCGTCGATGATCAGCACGGGCAGGTCGAGCGCTCGGCACCGTACGGCTGTCTCGGTGTTGTCGAGCTCTTGCTTGACCTCGGCGTTGAGGGCCTGGTTGCAGTCGTGGTTGATGCCCAGCCACGGGTCGGCCATGCGTTCGGCGTGGTGCAGTGCGGTGCCGTGGTCGGTGAAGTCGGCCGACCATTGCAGTACCGCCTGTTCCCGGTCCTCGGCGGGCGTACGGGCGCGGCCGCCGAGTTCCGCCCACCGGTCCAGATGATGCCCGAGCCGCAGCCTCAGGTTCCGCTCGTAGTGCGGGTGCCAGCCGCGGTCGGGGTCGATGCCGGTCCCGGACACGTAGATCAGATGGCTGACCCGTTCGGGGTGCTCGATGGTGTACCGCAACGCCAGGTACGCACCCCACGAGTGACCCAACAGGGCCATTCGTGGTCCGGCCAGTTGGTCGCGTACCGCGTCGAGGTCGGCGACGAACCGGGCGACGCTGTACGGTCCACACCGCTGTGAGCGTCCACAGCCGCGCTGGTCCCATCGGATGGTGCGGACACGATCTTCGAGCAGCCGGGCGACCGGGTCGAGATAGTCCCACAGGCCCGGACCGCCGTGGCAGAGCACCAGCGGCGGCCCGGTGCCGGCCTGTTCGACCCACAGCCGGCAGTTGTCGTCGGTGCGCACGGCCAGGCTCATGGACGACAGTATGGCGGCCTGTGCGGGACCGCTCTTCTGACGCCGACTCAGAAACGATCCCCGGCAGGGTGGGTGCGACGTCGTGGTCCGGCCGGCGACGCACCCACCCTGGGTTCAGGACGGAAGTCAGGGGAATGGATGCGGATAGGGGTTGATCTCTTCGGGGGGTAGTGGTGTGGATCGGTACCCCAGCCGTACCGGAAGCTCCCGCAGCCGGGGCAGGTCGACCCGCCGGTTCCGGTGCCCGAAGACCATCGGCAGCGTGCCCGGAATGATGACCTTGACGCAGGTGAGGTCGACGGCGGCCTGTTCCCGGGCCGTCTGGTCGACGACGACCACGTCCAGACCGCTGTCGAGATACCGGTCCACGATCCAACGCAGGTCCGCGAGCAGATCGGTGGCCGGCCGGTAACGCTTCGAGTACGGGAACGCGGTCTCCATCGAGACGATCTCGTCGCGTCGGTAGAGGAAGCCGAACCGGTCCCAACTGTCCGGGGAGGCGGCGACCAGCGCGTGGTCCTCCATCGACCGGACCAGGTCGGAGTCGGCGACCAATCCCGGTGCCGTGGTGTCGCCGGCCACCATCTCCTTCGTGGCGTCGGCGACACTGGCCAGTTCGACCAGCCCGGACCACAGCGCCCGCTCGGGGTCGAGGTGCGCACCCGCGCCACAGAACGCCTTGGGTTGACCCGGACGGCCTGTCTCGTCCACCAGCATCAACCAGAGCGCGGGAACCCCTTCCGGCATCGTGATGTCGAAGACGTGCAGCCGACTTCCGGTGGACCGTTCCAGCCAGCGCACCAGCAGCCGGGTCATCGGGTCCGCGGAGGTCAGCGGGTCGACCCGTGGGACCGGCAGCCGGGCGAACCAGGTGGCCAGGAAGGCGTCGCGTTCGGCCACCTCGAAGATGCCGTGCAGGATGGCCTCTTCCAGGTTTCCGCCGAGCGCGCAGCCGTTGGAGCTCTCCAGCCCGAAGGCCGTCGCGTGGGAGCCGTAGTAGGCCGAACTCTCCGGGACCAGGACCGGGCCGCCCCGGCGGAAGGAGTAGCCGTACACCCACTCCACCGGCAGGTTTGGGTGGTAGCGCACGGCGTGTTCGTGCGGCGGGGCGTCGGGTAGTCCCAGGGTCGGCGGTTCGACCGCACGTTCGGGGCCGAGTTCGGCGAACGAGGCGGTTACCCGGGTCCGGCGGGACCGGGGCAGGGTGCCGCCCAGCCGCTCCAGCGCCTCGGCGATGGCGACCGACACACTGGCGGGATAGCTGAACGTGCGCCCGTAGCCGGACAGGTCGGTGCAGCACGCCGGTCCGCCGATGGCCGCGGCCAGGATCATGGGGTGGTTGTGGTGGATGGTCATCGACGAGATCAGTCCGGTCTCGACGTCGACCATGGTTTCCAGCAGCCGCTCGTGCTCGGCGGCGAGACTGCGGGCGCGGTAGTCGTCGGGAGCCTGTTTCGGCCGGGACACCAGGGTGAAGCTGCCGGCCTCGGGACCGTCGTCGGGCAGGGTCGAACACATCGGACATTCGGGGTCGGCGATGAACCGGTGCCGGCTGACCGCGAGGGTGGCGGTGGTGACCTCAAGTAGCGCGTCGGCGCAGCGGGGTGTGGCACCGCGCGCCACGCGCGCCAGCTCATCGGTCACCAACGCGGCCACGGTGGTGAGCACCGGCGGGCCGAGAACGGGAGCCGGCGCGGTGACGGATCCCTCGTACAGGCCCTGCCAGAGAGCCGACCGCTGGGGTGTTCCGGTGACCCGCGCCCGGCCTTCGCGGACCCGTACGCAGTGGTGACATCCGGGTTGCCCGGCGACGGTGAACGGACCGATCCGGACGCCACGCGGGGTCGGGTAGACCGGCAGGAAGTCCCGCCCGCCCTGATAGGCCGCGCGGGCCGCGTCCAACACCTGGTCGGCCTGGTCGACGCCGTCGACGACGAACAGGTCGACGGCGCGGCCGTGGTCGGTCCGGAACCGGTCCGTCGCCGCCACCACGGCCTGGAACAGGACGCCGTCCCCGTGGACCTGAACGGCCGGTGTCGGCGCGGTCATCGTCTCGGTCATCCGATACTCCCGGGTCCGGGTGCCAGCATGGCTTCGACAAGGAACGGGAGCACGTGGATGTCGGGGAGATGGTCGACCGGCCGCAGGAGCAGCCGCTGCCCGGAGTCGGTCAACTCCTTCAGCAGTGGGGCGAGCCAGCTGTCCCAGTCTCCCGCGCCGAGATCCGGACCGACGTCCGCGCCGGCCGGGCTGCGACCGGTGAGGCCGGCGACCGCCGTCTGCATCGCCTGTTCGAGGGCGGTGTCGGTGTCCGAGGCGGTGGTGTGGGCGAGCCAGCCGGAGGCGGTTCCGACGAAGACCGTCGGGGTGCTGGACGCGTCGCGCCAGGCGTGCAGGTCGTGTCCGAGGACGCTCATGTCCGCCGCCATGGTCCGGACCGGTTCGGGCCAGTGGGCCGGGTCGAGTGTGGAGCCGACCGGAACCGCCGGGTCGGGTGTGGAGCCGGCCGGGTCGGGAGGGCCGGGCAGGTGGCCGGCGTCCGGTGCCGTCGCCGCCGAACGGCGTAGCCTGAGCAGCGCCCGGCCCTGGGCCTCCGCCCAGGTGAACCCGGCGGCCACCAGCGGTGCCGTGGGCTCCGCCGGGACGACCTCGCCGGTGGCCGGGTCCCACCAGTGGGGCAGGTCGGTGGTTCCGGCCGGCGCGGTGTCGGTCACCGTGGCCGCCCGCTCGGCGAGCGACTCCACCGCGGCCACCGCCGCACGGCTCAGAGCCTGCCGGCGACTGTTACCGATGGCGGTGACGGTCGTCGGTCCGGTCCCGGTGCCGGCCACGTCGGCGACGGTCGCCTCGATGCAGCTCACCGACATCTGTGACTGCCGGCCGGTGCCGATGTCGAGGATCGGCCCCAGCCGAGGATCGATCAGCGTGGCCACCCGGGTCGCGAACGTCTCGGCGTCGACCGGGGTCCGGCGGGCCATCACCGCGATCCGCTCGGCAAGCGGTTCCGCCGGTACGGAACCGCGGCAGGCGCGGCAGCGGGGATGGACGCCGAGCAGGTGTTCGCTGGTGACCGCCGATTCCAGGTCGATGTGGGTCATGCGGTTGGTGGCGGCGGTCTCGGCGCCGACGGCGTGCCGGAAGTAGCCGAATCCGAGCGCCGTTCCGATGAGTGCGCCCACCGGAGCGGTGAGGTATTCCGCGACGGCGTCCGGGTGGTCCGTTTCCAACGGTGCCTCGCCGGACGGGCTGGTGCCGTGCAGGCTCCGGACCGCGCATTCCCAGCAGCCGCCGACAGCTCCACCGCCGGTGGGGCCGACCCAGGCGCTGCCGGCGGTGGCGAGGGCGTGCAGCACCGGTACCCCGTGTGCGCGGGCCACCCGGTTCAGGGTCAGCGCCCGGCCGGCCATCAGCCGGTCGGTGCAGTGCAGTACGGCGTCGTATTCACCGACCACGGCGGCGAGCGCGGCGCCGTCGGCGAGTTCCGGGCGCAGACTCAGCTCGACGGTCGGGTCATCGGCCCGGCAGCGGTCGAGGATCCGCTGGCAGGCCGCCTGTTCGGTCGGCGACTCGGCGGTTTCGACCAGGGTGGCCGTCCGCAGTCCGAGGTCGAAGAGGGTCTGGACCAGTGCGGCCAGGCCCGGTCCGGCGCCGATGAGCAGGACCCGGCTGTTGCGGAAGGATTCGAAGCGGTGCAGCGGGGCGTCGGCGGTGTGTTCGGCGAAGGAGATCGCCTGCCGGTATCGGCTCAGTTCCCAGTCCTGTAGCCGGTGTGGCGGCTCCCGGTCCAGGTCACGGGCGATGCCACGGTGGACGAGCATGGCGACCAGGTCGGTGACCAGCCGCTGTTGGTTGGCGGGCAGGCTTTCGGTCAGTTCCGCGACGGTCCGGCTGCCGTCCAGGTGCGGGGCGATCCGTCGGATCAGTCCGTACGCGGCCCCGCCGCTGATCTCGGTGCTGGTGGTACCCGTCTCGAGGTAGACGCCGGCGTCGGTCGCCACGTACATCAGGTCGTCGCGCAGCTTGGCTCTCATGCCGTCACCGCCGCCCGGTCGAGCATGCCCATCCGGACGAGGACGGCGCGTCCGGTGTCCTGGAACGCCTGACGGCCGTGCAGGTACCGGGAGTTGTCGACGAGCAGGATGTCGCCCGCCTGCCAGGGCACGGTGACGGTGAGGTCCGCGGCCGCCGCGGCGGCGGTGGCGACGAGGTCGTCGTCGACCGGTGTCCCGGCCGGGGTCCGCACCCGCAGCCGCTGGTCCCGGTACTCGTCGTCGCGCGGCCGGCTGATGAACAGGGAGTTGCAGAAGGCGGGGACGGCGCCGAACCTGGTCGGCGGGGTGCAGCGGGTGCCGAAGCCGGTCGTCATCACCTCGTCGGTGAAGTCGACGTGGATCGACTCCCACGGCCGCAGGTACGGCTCCCACTGCCGCAGCGAGCGCCGCGCTACGGCCCGGTCGGTGGTGCCGAACATCTGCTGCCAGGCTGCGGTCGGCATCCGGCTCTCCCAAATGATTTCCATCTTTTCGAACTGCTCACGTACCGGCTCGGGCAGGGCGGCGAGCAGCGCGACCCCGTCGCAGAGCGTCGTGCCGCCGCCGTCGGCCGCCGGTCGTTCGCAGAGGAAGGTCAGCAGGTCGGGTGAGCCCGGGGCGTACGACGCCTCGCGGTGCAGCGGCATTCCCTGGGTGCCCCGGGTGACCGTGGTCGTGGTCGGGTCGTCACCGACGACGTCGCGCTCGTCGTGGAATGCGCCGTCGTACGGCAGTGGCGTCATCAACGCGTCGCCGAGCCGTACGAACGTCTCGCGCCGCCAGCCGCCGTCGCGCAGCAGTGCCGCCCCGTGTCGGGCCAGGGTCGCCAGGACCGTGTCCGGTGCCGGTTGGCCGGTCAGCACCGGTATCTGGTCGTCATCCATCCGAGGTTCCTTCCGTGAGTGCCACGGCCAGCAGTCCGGCACGCGGTTTCGGCGCACCGAGCAGGAGCTGCACCACGGGGGTGTGTCCGTGCGGCAGTCCGAGTTGTTCGGCGGCGTCGCGGGCCGAGAACCCGCCGATCGGGCGGGCCGCCGCGCCGACCGCCTGGCAGGCCAGGGCGGTCAGTTGTACGACGGCGCCGGTGAGCAGGTGGAGCTGGCGGAACGCCGTGGGTGTCAGGTCGGCCATCGGTGGGTTTCCCCCGGCGACGACGAAGACGGTGACGCCGGCGGTCGCCATCCGGCGGTCGACCACGTTGGTGGTCGGGGCCTGCGGCCCGGCGCCGGCCGATGGCCACAGCAGGTGCTGTCGCGGGTCGTACCGGTAGGCGCCGGGCGGCAGCCCGTCCACCTGGTTGACCAGGCACCACAGCGACGGGTGGAGCGGGTGCCGGGACAGGGTGTCCAGTGCGGTGGTGGTGGCCCGGTGGCCGCCGGCGTACGCGAGGACGTCGGCGAGTTGCCCGAGGCGCAGGCCGGGGGCGAGGTCGCTGGCCGAGACCCGGCCGGCGGCGGCGTCGACCAGGTTCAGGGGCGTGACCTCGGGCAGGCGGACCGGTGCCGTGGTGGGCGGCGGTGGTGGTGCCGCCGCCCCGGTGTCCGGCGGGTGGGGATCCGCGCGGACCGCCACGTCACCCCCGGCCGAGATGGCCCGGTGCAGGGCGACCGCGCTGGGATCGGCGTCGGCCAGGGCGAGCCGGTCGTTGGTCAGGCCGACCGGGTCCGGCGGCGGGGTCCGGGCCGGCGGGGTGCCGGTCTCGACCGTCGCGGTGGTGGGGAGTTCGATCACCGCGTAGACGCTCTCCACCAGGCCGTCGAGGCCCAGCAGGTCGTCGGCGGCCCGCGGATCGGGAGCCAGGTGGACGGTGCCGGCCGGTGTCGACGTGAGCAACTGTCCGAGAAGGACACCGATGTCGATGGTGCCCAGCTGGTAGCCGAACGCGCGGTATTTGCCGCTGTTCTTCCACGGCCGGCAGGCCAGCAGCAGGGCGCTGCGCCGTGATCGGTCCGCCGGGTTTGTCGTCGGGCCCAGCAGCCGGTCCAGTTCGGCGACCGGATTTCCCGCGCGGAGCAGTTCCAGGCAGTGATGTACGTGGTCGTAGTGGTAGACGCCGGCGGGCAGTTCACCGGACCCGGTCCAGGCGAGGTAGATCTCGCCGGGATAGTAGGCACCCCCGGACGGTACGGACCAGCGCAGGGTGAACCAGGCGGGCAGGACGCGGGCGAAGACCGGCCCGCTCGACGGGGTGCCGGTCAACGCCGACAGCCCGGCGGAGGTCAGCGTCTCCACCCGGCGGGGTCCGTAGCCCAGCAGCAGTGCGCTGATCCGGTCGAGGCCGGCACCGGTCAGCGGTGGTGCCCCCGGTCCCGGCCAGGGCAGCGGTGTACGCGGGCTGCCCGGATAGCGTTTGCTCCGCGGCGGTGGGTAGGAGGCGGGTGCGGCGGCGCTCTGGGCGCGCACCGCGTTCAGATAGCGACCGACGACGCCCTCGACACCCTCCGGCCCGGGCCGGCTCTGCGGTTGGGGTCCCATCTCAGTTTCCCGCGCTTTCGTAGCGACGCAGCCCGGCTTCGAAGACCCGCCAGGCGCCGAAGGCGCAGGCCAGCGCGACGACCGGGGTCAACGTTCCGACCGTGGCCGAGACACCTTTGCCCAGCAGTGCCGCGGCGGGGAAATAGCCGACGAAGGCGACCGGGACGACGGTCAGCAGCGACCGCACGCCGGTGCCGTAGACGGTCAGTGGGTACCGGGCCAGGTCGCCGAGCATGTGCACGCTGACCGCGATCGAGTTCGACGGGCTGAGCAGCCAGAACGCCACCGCGTTGGTGGCCAGGTTGACGGCGATCTTCACCAGCAGTCCGCTGGCCAGCAGGAGCCCGGCCCACAGCACGGTGGCCGGTGACCAGGCCACGTCGATCCGGCCGACCGCCGCGGCCAGCAGCAACGTGCCGAACACGACGTTGCCCAGGCCGTTGACGCCGACCGCCGCGCCGGTCACCTGGAGCACCACCGGGTACGGGCGGACCAACTGGTAGTCCAGGGCGCCGAGGTTCACCATGCCGCTGAGATGCCAGGCACCTTCGAAGAACAGCGAGCCGATCCCCTCGGCGAGCATCACCATCGCGCAGACGCAGAGGACCTCCCACTGCGTCCAGCCCTGTAGTACGGGCACCTGCCGGAAGATCGTGGCCACGAAGACCAGCCCGGCCAGTTGGCCCAGCACGGCGGCGCCGATGGTGAGCAACGCGTCGGCCCGGTACTCCAGGACGGCACGCAGGTGCGCCCCGAGCAGTCTGCGGTAGATCCGTACCGCCTCGATCGGCCCGCTCATGTCAGCCCCCGTGCACCACGAGCCGACGTACCGCGACGCGCCAGAGCAGTCGGGCGCCGATCCAGAGCACCGCGACCCACAGCAACTGGGTGCCGATCAGGCACATCGATTCGGCGCCCCGAACCTGGCCGAGGAAGATCAGCGCCGGCGTGGAGACGATGCCGGGAAACGGCGACCAGGCGCAGATCGTCTGCAGCCATCCGGGATACAGGGCGATCGGCACCAGCGCGCCGGACAGGATGTTGGTGATCGCGACCCGGGACAGGCTCAGGCCGTGGAAGTTGCCCGTCCAGAAACAGGCCAGCCCGACCAGATACACCAGCGCGAACTTCAGCGGCACCATCGCGGCCAGACTGAGCAGGAACACCCCGGCCTGGGCGGGGTCGGGAAGCGGCATCCCCCCGAACGCGACCAGGAGGACCGAGCCCATCACCGCGACCACGAACAGCTCACCGACGAGATAGCCGACCGACTCGGCGAACCGCGCCAACTGGTAGTCGATCGGCCGGACCAGGTCGAGGGCCACCGAACCGTCCAGCACCCGGACGGCGATCTGCCCGTCGGTGAAGCTGGACAGCAGGGTGCCGGTCAGAAAGGCGATGAACAGATACGCCTTCATCTGCTCCCAGGACAGTCCGGCCATCTCGCCCCCGGGTTCGGCGGCGAACAACGCCCGCCACACCGCGAACAGCGCCACGGTCTGCACCGCGACCCCGGCGAGCTGGAGCAGGAACTCACCCCGGTAGACCAGGACGGTCGACCAGGCCATCCGGGCCAGACTCCGGTACGGTCTCATGCCGGCGTCGCCGAGGTCGGCCGACCGAGTTCGCCCGCGTACGCCCGGCGTACCACGTCTTCGATCGACGGCTCGTCGATCCGCAGGTCGACGACCGGGACCCGGGCGGCCACCGCCGCCACGACCTCGCCCGCGCCGTAGGTCGCGTGGTCGAAGGCGATCGAGATGTGCCGGGGTGACGTCCCCGGGGACAGGTGGGTGCCCGGCAGGTCGGCGTCGAGGTTCCCGGTCCAGTCGGCGTCCAGCGTCAGGTGCAGCGTGCGCTGCCGGGCGACCTGCTCGCGTACGACGTCGATCGGCCCGTCGAAGATGATCCGGCCACCGTCGATGATGACCAGGCGCTGGCAGACCTGCTCGATGTCACCGATGTCGTGCGTGGTCAGCAGCACGGTCGTGCCGGCGCGGCACTGGGCCCGCAGGAAGTCCCGGACGGCCTGGCGGGCGATGATGTCCAATCCGATGGTGGGTTCGTCGAGGAACACCACGGACGGCGAGTGCAGCAGCGCGGCGGCCAGGTCGGCCCGCATCCGCTGGCCGAGGGAGAGCCGGCGGGCCACCACCGGCAGCAACTCCCCCAGGCCGAGCAACGCGTCGAACTCGGCGAGCCGTTCCTCGTACCGGCGGCGTGGAATGCGGTGGATGTCGCGCAGCAGCGACAGTGAGTCACGGACCTGGAGGTCCCACCAGAGCTGGCTGCGCTGGCCGAACAGGACCCCGATGTTGCGCGCGTTGGCGAACCGGTTGCGGTGCGGGACGATGCCGCAGACCTCGACCTGCCCTGCCGTCGGTTGGAGGATGCCGGTGAGCAGCTTGACGGTGGTCGACTTGCCGGCGCCGTTGGGTCCCACGTAGGCGACGGCTTCCCCGGCCGCGATGGTCAGGTCGATGCCGTCCACGGCGGTGTGCGAGCGGTGCCGGGGCCGGACGAGGTGGCTCAGCGATCCGGTCAGGCCCGGCCGTTTGTCGGGCATCCGGAAGGTCTTGGTCAGGCCGCGGGCCTCGATCACAGGGGTGTGCGTCATCAGCGTGGTCGGCCCGGGGTCACTCGGTCGCGGCGGCCGGCGGGAGGTGCGGGCGCAGACGCAGCACCGTACCCAGGCCGTCGACGTCGCTGACGGCGGTCTCGAACGCGGTCCGCAGGACACGGGTGAGGTAGCCGAAGGTCGACGCGTCCGGGTCGACCGCGCCGGAGAGTTCGGCTCCGGTGCTGACCAGGTGGACCTCCCCGGCGAGGGCGCCGGCGACGTTGATGAACTGGCAGAGGTCGTCCCACCGCAGGTAGCGCCAGAAGTCGACGCTGACCACGGCGTCGAGGCTGCCCGGGGCGATCGGCGGGCTCATGCCGATCAGGTGGTGGTTGGTGGGGCCGGCCGGGGCGGCGTAGTCGAAGGTCAGGGCCCCCTCGGGCAGGGTCGTCCGGTCACTGCCGGTGCCGATCCACAGCACCCGGTGGCCGGGCAGGTGCGGCTGAAGGAGGTCGACGGCGGGTCCGATCCGGCAGGCCGACCGGGCCAGGCAGTCGGCGATCGACGCGCGGTAGTGCACCACCCGCTCCGCCGAGTCGTAGACCTCCAGCATGCCGACGAACTCCCACTCGACGACGAGGTACTTCTCGGCGACCAGACCGCGGTTGTTCGCGAAGTCCTGCCAGTTCCGGTCGATGTTGCGGTGGTGCGGCAGGTGGTAGGCGGCCGCCGCGTCGTCGTAGGCGAAGTTGCGTTCGAGTAGCCCGAGATGCCTGTGCACCCGGTAGAACAGCTCGATGTCCTCCAGCCCCCAGCGCAGCCCGAACCGCTCGTCGAACCCGCCGACCTCGTCGAACAGCTTCCGGGAGACCGAGACGTTGTGGGTGAACGCGAACAGCCAGCCCGCCTGCAACCATTCCTCGCCGGCCGGGTGCCCGGCCGGAAACCGCAGGTCACCGCCGCCGTCGGCGCGCCGGTTCGGTACCGGGATGGTCGGCTCGCCGGCCAGCGCGGCGTTGACGTGTGACAGCCCCAGTTCGTCTCGCCGCCCGATCAGGACCGCGGGCCGGTCGGTGTCCAGGTGGTGGGCCAGGTGTCGTTCCAACAGTTCGGGTGTCGCGTACGAGTCGGAGTCGAGGAACAGGAGCAGGCCGGCCGAGGCGTGCCGTACCCCCGCGTTTCGTGCCGCCGCCCGGCCCTGGCGCTCGGCCAGTTCGACCAGCCGCAGGTTCAGTCCCTTGCCGGCGTCGGCGACGTCGGTGTAGTCGCCGCCGTCACCGCCGTCGCGTACGACGATCACCTCGAACCGCTCCGGTGCCAGGCTCTGCCGACGCAACGACCGCAGTGTCAGTTCCAGGCACTGGGCGTCCTCGTGCGTGGGAATCACCACGCTGAGTTCGACACCGCCGTTCACGTCGGAAGCCATACCTGAATCCCTCCCGGATCCTCGTGTGTGGTCAGGGGTTGGGGCGCCGGCGCCGACGCCCCAACCAGCCGCCGGCACACCGCGTCGCGGCATGCCGGCGGGGCGCTACCCGATCAGTGGCAGTTGATGCAGCACCACTGGATGGGCCGGCCGCCACAGCCGCCGCCGCAGCAGCTCTTGCCGTCGCTCGCGCCCTCGGTCACGGCAACGCTGCCAACCGGGGCCACCGTGTACAGGCCGGTCGACTGCTCGTCGCCGTCTGCCCACGAGATGTCGGCCGCGTCCAGATCGGACAGATCGAGTGCTCCACCCATCACGAACCTCCTTCAGGTGAGGTGATCATCGCGACGAGTGTAGGGAGCGCTCCCATCGAGCCTCCACAGAAGAATGGTCACGGGGAGGTAACTGGCGAAGAGTCGCATCGGCAGCCGGATCGACGCTCCAACCGGCGGCAACCGCTGCGATACGCCCTCCGGTCAACCGTCCGTGGCGGTGTCCCGGCCGGTGGGGCTGGCGTGTGCCGCGATCAGGCGCCATCCCTCGTCCTCGTCGAGGATCCAGGTGCGGGTGTAGCGGACCCGGGCGGCGAACGGTTCGCCGTCGAGGGCGCCTTCCAGCGTGCCGAGGAACCAGGTCACGCCGGTGTCGCCGGCCACGAGAACAGCCAGGTCCTCCTCGTCCACCCGGGTCATCGACTGCCGGCCGGATCGATGAACCCGCAGGTCGTCCTGCTTTGAATACAGATCGCCATCGGGTCCGGTGAACACGAGCCGATCATCGATCAACCGATCCAGCTCCGCGACATCGGAGGCCAGTTGGGCCCGCTGCAGACGCCGTTCGGCAACGCGCAGCGCCTCGACCAGGGCAGCATCCGCGCCACCCGTTCCCGCGCCGAGAACATCGTCCGCCGGCTGCCCCACTTCAGACATCGATTACCTCCTGATGAGCTGACCGGAACACGTTCGGCCATCGCGTCATTCGGAAAGCCGCTGGTTGAAACGCGCCGCAGCAAGGTGGGCCGCCTGGGCGAAGTCGGACCCGGACGAGGCGTAGAGGATCGCGCGGGAGGAGTTCGCGATGAGCCCGAACGATCCCTGCGCCTTGCCCACCCGCAGGCACTCATCGACATCCCCGCCCTGAGCGCCCAGGCCGAGCAGCAGAATAGGCATGTCACCGACGGCTTCCCTGATCCGGGCGAGCTTGGCCGGCTCGGTGGCGCCGGCGGTCACCGCGCAGTTGCCGAGATGGTTCCAGTTGCCTGCCACCCTGCGACACACGTACTCGTACAGCGGGATGCCCTCGGGGCCGACGGGCAGGTCCTGGAACTCCCCGACACCGGCGCAGGAGTTCGCCCCCATCACGATCACGCCTTTGTCCCGGCGTCGCAGGAACGGCTCCAGGGACTCGCGGCCCATGTACGGATGCACGGTGACCACATCGGCGCCCCAGGTGTCGAAGACGGCCTCGGCGTAGTAGAGGTTCGTGTTGTCGATGTCCCCGCGCTTGGCGTCGACGATGACGACACGGTCCGGATGTGCCTGCTTGAGATAGGTGATCGTGCGCTCCAGCGCCTGGACCCCCGGTACGCCCATCCGCTCGAAGAACGCGCTGTTGAGCTTGAACGCCGCGGCGAACTCCGCCGTCGCGTCAGCGATCTCCCGGCAGAAGACCGTCACCCGTCCCGCGTCATCGGCCCCCAAGCCCACCGGCAGCCTCGACAGATCCGGGTCCAGGCCGACACACACCAGCCGTCCCTGCGACCACTGCCGCCGCATCAGCTCGAAGATCCCGCCATCGGTCGCCACGCGTCACACCCTACGGGGGACCACCGCCGCCCGGTATTGACGGACCGCCGTGTGAAGGGGGGATCGACAATCCGAGGCTGCGGTCAGGAGCCGCTGGTAGAACAGAGGAACGGCAACCAGGAAGGAAGCAGCCATGATCGACCGAGCCGGGCTCGCCGAGTTCCTCCGCCGCCGCCGGGAGTCGTTGCAGCCCGAAGACGTCGGCCTTCCGCGCGGGCAGCGGCGCAGGACCACCGGCCTGCGCCGCGAAGAGGTCGCGACGCTCTGCCACATCTCCACCGACTACTACAGCCGGCTCGAACGGGAGCGCGGACCGCACCCCTCCGAGCAGATGATCGCCTCGATCGCGCAGGGCCTGCATCTGTCTCTCGACGAGCGCGACCACCTCTTCCGCCTCGCCGGACACAATCCTCCCACGAGGGGCGCGACCAGCGAGCACATCAGTCCCGGCCTGCTCCGCATCTTCGACCGGCTCACCGACACCCCGGCCGAGATCGTCACCGAACTCGGCGAGACACTGCGGCAGACCCCGCTCGGCGTCGCTCTCACCGGCGACCTCACCCGATACCAGGGCCCGGCCCGCAGCATCGGTTACCGATGGTTCACCGACCCGGCCACCCGGGCCCTGTACCACCCCGACGACCACGCGCTGCACTCCCGGGTATTCGCCTCCGGGCTCCGCAGGACGGTCACCCTCCGCGGACCTGACTCATGGGCGGCTCACCTTCAACGCCTCCTGCTCGACCGCAGCGAAGAGTTCCGCAGCGTATGGAGCGAACACGAGGTCGGTATCCGCTACAACGGCGTCAAACGCTTCATGCACCCCGAGATCGGTGCCCTCGAACTGACCTGCCAGATACTTCTCGACCCCGACCAGGCACACTCCCTTCTCGTCTACACCGCCGTCCCCGGCAGCGAAAGCTACGAGAAGATGCAGCTTCTGTCCGTCATCGGAACCCAACACATCGCCCTGTCCAGCTAGCCGCCCTGGTCGATCCGCTGCCGCAGCACCGCTGCCTGCGGGTGGCGCAGGCCCTCCAGGATCCGCATCGAACTGACCCAGTCCGCCCGGGCCGCTCCGTGGTCGCCCGCCGCCCACCGGTCGTCGGCCCGGTGAACCAGCACCTCCGCCTCGAAGAACCGGTCGCCTATCTCGCGGAACAACGCCAGGGCGTGCGCGTAGCACTGATCGGCCCGGCGGTGGTCGCCCAGTCGCGCGTAGGTGCAGCCGAGTGTGTCCCAGGTGCTGGCTTCGCCGTGGCGTTCCCCGAACCGCCGGAGCAGGAACAGCGCCGTCCGGGTCTGACGCAACGACTGGCGGAGGTCGCCCGCCAGCGCATGTGCTCTCGGTCTGGAACAACGGGCAGTCGACCCGATACCCCGGTGTCCGCTACTACTACAGCAACAACTACAACAACCCGGCCGGGTGCACGCGGCGCTGGAACCGGGGCAATCTGCAGGGGACGTACAAGCTGCGGTCACACCAGTGGACCACGGACAACTCCTGTGGCGGCTGACAGCCCTCGGAGACGGGTGCGGGCCGGAGGTGAACTCCGGCCCGCTCGTCCTGGGTCGGCCGCGCACCGGGGTGACGTACCGGCGCACCGAAGGCGCTCGATCCGCAAGCCCCGGCGCTGAGCTGCGGCGACGAGGAAAACGTTTCCAAACCCGCCCCCGGGGTTTGCCTGCGGGTCGCCGTACGGTCTGCTTCCCCCTGAAATCTCGTGCGGGCCAGCAATCGATGACAAAGGTGGCCCCCAGTTCCATGACCAGCCGATACCTCCTCAGCCGCCGTACGATCCTGCGGACCGCGGGCGTGGCCACCGCGACGATCGCGAGCGGCCTCACCGTTGCCCCGCGCGCCTTCGCCGGCGCCGTGCCGGACTTCGCGACGACTCCGTTCACCGTCGGCGTCGCCTCCGGTGACGCGATTCCCGGGGCGGTCGTCATCTGGACCCGCCTCGCGCCCGCGCCGACCGCCGTGGGCCAGGGCATGGACGGGGTCGGCAGCGTGCCGGTCGGGTGGCAGGTGGCGCGGACGCCGGCCGCCCTTCAGTCCGGCGACCTCGTCGCCGACGGCACCACGACGGCGGACCCGGAACACGGCTGGTCGGTGCACGTCGACGTCACCGACCTGCGTCCCGACACCGCCTACGCGTACCGGTTCGTCGTCGGCGACTGGGTCAGTCCCGTCGGGTTGACCCGCACCACGCCCGTACCGTCGGCCGACCGGACCGCCAGGTTCGCCGTGGTCAGCTGCGCGAACATGGCCCGACCCGGCGGCGGTCTGTTCTACTTCAACGGGGCCGCGGACCTCGGGCGGCGCGACGATCTCGACTTCGTCGTCTTCCTCGGCGACTACATCTACGAGTTCGGCCGCCCGGGCCACATCCCCAACCGGGCGGTGGTCTCGCTGGACGACTACCGGCGCCGGTACGGGCAGTACAAGTCCCGCGACGCGCTGCTGGCACTACACGCCCGCCACCCGGTGTACGTCGTTCCCGACGACCACGAGTTCTTCGACAACGTGGTCGGCGGGGATCCGGACATGACGGAGGCGGCACGCGAGCGGTTCAGCAACGCGTTGCAGGCGTACTGGGAGAACATGCCGCTGCGGGGCGGGCCGCCGGTCTACGACGCCGCGTCGGGCCGTAAGCACCTCCGCCTGCACCGACAGGTGCGGTGGGGGCGGAATCTCGACCTGCTGCTCGTGGACGACCGGCAATGGCGTACGCCGGCCGGCACGATCCTCGGCAAGGAGCAGATGTCCTGGTTGCTGGGCAAGGTCGCCAGCTCGCACGCGACCTGGACGGCGATCGGCTCCGGAGTCCCCGTCTCCTGGTTCCCCGGGTTCCCCGGCACGATGGACAAGTGGACCGGCTACGAGGCCGACCGCTCCGCGCTGACCGATGCGCTCGCCGCCCGTCTCGCCGCCCGCGGACGCCGCGCGTTCAACCCCGTCGTGGTCAGCGGCGACACCCACCGCGCGATCGTCACCTCGGTCCGGCAGCGGCAGACCGAGAACTCCGCGCTGGTGGCGACGGAGTTCGTCGGGCCCCCGATGACCAGCAACAGCGGTACCGACTTCGAGGCGTACCTCGACCCGGGCGCGTTCCGGGCGCAGTACGCCTACGGGGACCCGGGATCCCTCAGCTCGTACCGCGGCTATCTCGACTGTACGGCCGACTCGACCTCGTGGACGGCGGCGTTCGTGCTGGGCAACGCGGTCGAGCGGCCGGGCGGCACGGTGTCGGTGATGGACCGGTGGCGGGTCGACGCCGGTGCTGCGATCGGTTCGGTCTACCGCCTGTGAACCAGTGGCCGGGACGGCTCCGACACGCGGAGCCGTCCCGGCGCACCGAGGGCCGGCCCGGCGCCGCCGATCTCGACGCGCACCCGGCGGTGACCGGTGCGCGTCGAACGCGCGGCCGCTAGCTGGTGCTTCGGAAGCCGCGCAGGCGGAGGCTGTTCGCCACCACGAAGACCGAGGAGAAGGCCATCGCGGCACCGGCGATCATCGGGTTGAGCAGGCCGGCGGCGGCCAGCGGCAGGGCGGCGACGTTGTAGGCGAAGGCCCAGAACAGGTTGCTCTTGATGATGCGTAGCGTCCGGCGGGCGAGCCGTATGGCGTCCACGGCAGCGGTCAGGTCGTCGCGGACCAGGGTCAGGTCGGATGCCTCGATCGCCACGTCGGTCCCCGTACCCATGGCCAGCCCCAGGTCGGCCTGGGCGAGCGCGGCGGCGTCGTTGACTCCGTCTCCGACCATCGCGACGGCCTTGCCCTCGGCTTGGAGCCGCTTGACCACGTCGGCCTTTTCCGCCGGCAGCACCTCGGCGATCACCTGGTCGATGCCGACCTCGGCGGCGACGGCCGTGGCGACGGTGGTGTTGTCGCCGGTGAGCAGGACCGGAGTCAGGCCGAGTGCGCGCAGCCCGGTGACGGCCGCCCGGCTGGTCGGCTTGACCGTGTCGGCGACGGTGAGGACGCCGCGCGCCCGGCCGTCCCAGCCGGCCAGGACCGCGGTTCGGCCGGCGGCCTCGGCCGCGGTCGCGGCCTGTTCGACCTCCCGCGGTACGTCGAGTCCGCGCTCGCGCAGCAGCCGCAGCCGGCCGACCACCACCTCCCGGCCGTGCACGGTGCCGGTCACGCCGAGACCCTCGGCGTTCGCGAAGCCGGTCACCGGTGCCGGTGCGCCGGTTCGTGACGCCTCGGCGGCGATCGCCCGAGCGATGGGGTGTTCGCTGGCGGCCTCCAGCGCGCCGGCCAGCCGAAGCAGTTCATCACGGTCCTGACCGTCGGCGGGCAGCACGTCGACCAGGGCCATCTTTCCGGCGGTGACGGTGCCGGTCTTGTCCAGCAGTACGGTGTCGACCCTTTTCGTGCTCTCCAGCACCTCCGGGCCCTTGATCAGGATGCCGAGCTGGGCGCCGCGGCCGGTGCCGACCAGCAGGGCGGTCGGTGTGGCCAGGCCGAGGGCGCATGGGCAGGCGATGATGAGCACCGCCACGGCGGCGGTGAACGCGGCGGTCAGGCCGCTGTCGTTGCCGATCCAGAAGCCCAGGGTGGCGGCGGCGAGGGCGATCACGATCGGGACGAACACACCGGAGATCCGGTCGGCGAGGCGCTGCACGGCGGCTTTGCCGGCCTGGGCCTGCTCGACCAGCTTCGCCATCTGCGCCAGTTGGGTGTCGGCGCCGATCCGGGTGGCGGTGACCACGAGGCGGCCGCCGGCGTTCACGGTGGCGCCGACGACGGTGTCGCCCGCGCCGACCTCGACCGGAACGGACTCGCCGGTGAGCATGCTGGCGTCGACGGCCGAGGTGCCCTCGTCGACCACCCCGTCGGTGGCGATCTTCTCGCCCGGCCGGACCACGAACCGGTCGCCGACGGCAAGCTGTTCGACCGGGATCCGGGTCTCCACTCCGTCGCGGAGTACCGCGACGTCCTTGGCGCCGAGTTGGAGCAGGGCACGCAGGGCCGCGCCGGCGGTGCGCTTCGAGCGGGCCTCGAAGTAGCGCCCGGCGAGGATGAAGGTGGTCACCCCGGCGGCGGCCTCCAGGTAGATGTTGCCGGCGCCGCCCGTACGGCTGATGTCGAAGCTGAACGGGTGCGTCATGCCGGGCGTTCCGGCGTCGCCGAGGAACAGTGCCCACAGCGACCAGCCGAACGCGGCGAGGGTGCCGAGCGAGACGAGGGTGTCCATGGTGGCCGCGCCGTGGCGCAGGTTGATCCAGGCGGCCCGGTGGAACGGCAGGCCACCCCAGACCACGACCGGGGCGGCCAGGGTCAGCGACAGCCACTGCCAGTAGGTGAACTGCCAGGCGGGCACCATGGCCAGCAGGATCACCGGCACGGTCAGCACGACCGAGACCCACAGCCGGGTCCGCGTACCGCGCGTTTCGTCGACCGGCTCGGCGGCCGGTTGCGAGCCGGTCGGCGCGGGCGGGGGTGGCAGGACGGCGGTGTAGCCGGTCTTCTCGACGGTGGCGATCAGATCCTGCGGCGTGACGGTGTCGTCGTAGCGGACGGTGGCCTTCTCGGTGGCGTAGTTGACGGTGGCGGTGACGCCGTCGAGGCGGTTGAGTTTCTTCTCGATCCGGGCAGCGCAGGAGGCGCAGGTCATCCCGCCGATTTCGAGTTCGAGCTGGTTGCGTGCGACGCGCAGCGGTCTGGCGGGTGAGGTCATGACGTGCTCCGCTTTCAGTTGTGGGGGTGGCCGGGCTCGCCGTGCCCGCCAGTGGCTGATGGGCTCGGCGTCGCGGGACCGGCCGGGGCGGTGCCGCCGACCGTGGGGGCCTCGCCGGCGGTCAGGGTGAATTCGGCGGTGTGCACGGTGCCCTGGTGCTGGAAGTCGAGGAAGAGCCGATACGTGCCGGCCGAAGGGACCTCGGCGAAGAAGGTGACCCGCGGTCCCGGGCTGGTCCGTCCGTCTCCGGGCTCGCCTTCGGGGTGCACGTGCAGGTACGCCAGGTCGCCCTCGCGCAGGGCGACCAGGTGCCCGTAGGCGCCCAGGTAGGGCTGCAGGTCGGTCACCGGAGCACCGGCGCGGCTGACGGTCAGGCTCAGTTCGGCGGTGCGGCCGGGCTGGAGAGTGCCGTCGATCGTCACCGTGTATCCGTCGACCGAGCTGCTGGTCGCCGGTGTCGGCAACGGTCGTGGGGTGAACGGGCCGGGAACGGATACGTCCACGCCCAGGGTCAGCGGCGGGCCGCCGCTGGGGGTGAAGTCGGCGAAAGCCCGCCAGGTGCCGGGCTCACCGACCGGGGACGCGACCCGCCAGGTGCCGTCCGGCGCCATCTCCGGGTGTACGTGCCGGAAGCCGGAGAGGTCCCGGCGGGTCACGATGAGATGCATCCGCTTCTCGTGTGCCTCGTCGAAGGCGGTGACGGTGTGGGCGTCCGGGCCGGTGATCCGGAAGGCGAATTCGTCCACCGGTGCCGGGACCGGGACGAGGGTGTAGCCACGGTCGGAGACCAGCAGTCCGCCGGGAATCGGGTTGGCCGCTCCCGGGTCGCTGTCGTGGCCGCCGCCGTTGTCGTGGCCGCCGGCCTGGTGGCCGGTGGTGCTCTCGTGGCGGGTGTCGGCGGCCGGGGCGACGGGGTCGACGACGTGGCCGACCCCGTACGCCGCGCCGAACACCGCCGCGAGGCCGAGGGCGAATCCGCTCAGCTTCGTCGCCGTGTTCATGTGACTGGCACCTCGGTTCCTTCGGGGTGGTGGGAACTTCAGGCGGCGACGAGGTCGTAGCCGGCCTCGTCGACCGCGGCCCGCACGGTGGCCAGGTCCAGCGGCGCCTCACTGGTCACGGTCACCCGCCCGGCGGCGAGGTCGACCTGGACGTCGCTGACGCCCGCGATCGCACCGATCTCGGTGCTGACCGAGTTGACGCAGTGACCGCAGGTCATGCCCTTCACCTGGTACGTCGTGCTGGTCATGGAATGCTCCTCTCACATCTCACCTATACTCCCCGGGGGTATTCGCCGGGCGGACGCCCGCGACCGCCCATGTGACCTAATACCGGGGAGGGGTATCGCCACGTACGACCGTAGCATACCCGGGAGGGGTACGTTATCCTCGGTTTCCATGACCACACCGAACCCGACCCCGACCCGGGGCTACACCGCCACCAAGGACCAGCTGCTCGCGCGACTGCGGCGCGTCGAGGGGCAGGTCCGGGGCATCGAGAAGATGGTCGACGACGACCGCTACTGCATCGACGTGCTCACCCAGATCTCCGCGATCCAGGCCGCACTCGACAAGGTGGCCCTCGGCCTGCTCGACGGGCACGCCCGACACTGCATGCACGAGGGAGCCGCGGAGGGCCGGGCCGACGAGATGGCCACCGAGATGATGGCCGCCGTCGGCCGCCTCATGAAGCGTGGCTGACCTCGTTGGGCGTGCACCCATCGCAGATGTCGCCCGATCCGCTACCCCAGACGGTCGTACGACAGTCCCTGTTGGACATAGCCAGACGACCCTTGAGATGACGTGGGTGATCGACTAAATTCGATCATTAGGTACGCTCGGGAGCGGCTTCGTGATTCTAGGAGAGTGACCCCATCGCATACATCGATCTAGGGGTGGACGAGACGGAGCTGCCCGGCGTACGTGGGCCGCTGCGCTTCCGGCCGGAGACCGGCCAACCGCTACTTGAGCTGGTCGAGGTGCTGCTGCGCGGACCACACCCGCTCTCCCCCGGCGAACGGGAACTGATCGCCGCGTACGTCTCCGGCCGCAACGAGTGCACCTACTGCTGCTCGGCGCACTCCGCGTACGCGGCGGCGCAGCTCGACGAGGGAATGACCCTGGTCGACCAGGTGCGCTCCGACCTGGAAAACGCCCCGATCTCCGCGAAACTGCGCGCCCTGCTGCACATCGCCGGCGCCGTCCAGGTCAGTGGGCGCGAGGTCACCCCCGAACTGGTCAAGGCCGCCCGCGCCGAGGGCGCCACCGACCTGGAGATCCACGACACGGTGCTCATCGCGGCGGCGTTCTGCATGTTCAACCGGTACGTCGACGGCCTCGGCACCCAACCGGCAACCGGTCCCGAGTGGTACACGAAGGCGTCCGAACGCATCGTCAACACCGGCTACCGGCAGGTCGTCTGACGACCATCCGGCTCCACTTCCACCCCACGTCGCATCGCCGTCGCGGGACGCGGGTGGTGACCGCCAGTTCCGGCCGCGCTCACCGAGGCGTACCGCTTGGCGGCGCCACCTGATCGTGATCGCGACGGTGCCGACCCCGGGTACACGCCGCTCCCACACGATCCAACACCTCCCCCGCGATCCCGTCGCCTGACGTGGACCAGTCGGGGACAACTCGTGGACTGCCTGAGGACCGCCGGTCCGACTCTGGTGCACGAGCCACGACAGGTGGCGCGTGACGAGCAAGAGGAGGAGTCCCGTGAAGAAGCTGCTCTCGCTGGCGGCTGCCCTGATCCTGACCTCGGGGGCGTTCATGGCCAGCCCCGCCCGTGCTGCGGTTCCGCTCCCCCTCACCATCGACGGCAAGCCGGCCAGCCCCGACGGCATAACCAGGTACAACGGCCGGCCGCTCTACATGGCGGCGATGCTGGACCGTGGCGCGGCAGCGGAACTTGTCGCGTTCACCAGCCCGGCCGAGTTCGAACAGTTCGTACGCAAGAACGGCGGGCCGGCGAACGCGCTGGCCCAGCCCACAAAGGAGATGACGGAGGGCCCGAAAGGAGCGACCGGAGAAACATCCGCAGGGACGACCGGACCATCGATCAACTTCACCAACAGTACGGCGATCTATGAGCACTCACACTTCCGCGGGAACCTGCTGACGACCGCGAGCGGTTGGGGGTATCGCGATCTGAGCAGGGTGAGCATGTACTGCCATCTGTGGTGCATCGACTGGAACGACCAGGCGTCATCGGTAGCGGCCGACAACCACAACGGCCAGACGATCTGGGAGCACGCCGGGTGGACCGGATCGGCACTGTGGACTCCGGGTGGATGGGGACAGGTCAACCTCACCGATCTCGGTTGGAACGACCGCGCCTCGTCGTTCGCGTCCTGGTAGGCAAAGAACCCGCACGCGTGGCTGGTGGGGGGGGGGCGAAACAGTCGGACGGGGGCCGACGGGCAGACTCGCTCTCGACAGGGCCGCCGGATGGCCGCTCGTGGGGATCTGCCCGGCGCTGTCGCTCAGCTGCGACGCGCGCTGGCGTTGTGGCGCGGCACCGCCTTCACCGGTGTCACGGAACGGCTGATCGTATCCGCCGGGATCCAGCTCGACGAGCAGCGCCGAAACCTGTCGATGACGGTGGCCAGGTAGAACTTGCCCTCGTCGGTGCGGATCTCGGTCATGTCGCCGCACACACGACATCCGGCGCCGGCGCGGTGAACACCCTCTTGACCAGGTCTGGCGCGGCCGGACGTGTACCTGGGCGGGTCAGGTTCCGGGGGCGGCGCCTGATGCGGGCGGTCAGGCCGGACTCGGCCATGAGCTGCGCGACCGTGTTGTCGGAGACCCGCCAGCCCTGCTCGCGCAGCTCGATGCCGATGCGGGGGCTGCCGTAGGTGCCGCCCGAGTCGTCGAAGACCTTCTGGACCGCGGCCGTCAGCCGGGCACGTCGGTCATCACGGGATGTTGGCGGCCGGTCGCGCCACTTGTAGAACCACGACTCGGACACCCCCAGAGCCCGGCAGGTCAGCGCGTGCGGCACACCATGATCGGTCCTCTGGGAAGCGATGAAGGCGGCCACGCTCACCGGCTCGTCGCTTCCTTGACCCACAGGACCACGGATCGCTTGAGGACATCACGCTCCATCGCCAGCTCGGCGTTCTCCCGCCGCAGCCGGGCCAGTTCCGCCCGCTCGTCCTCGACCAACTGCCCGGCAGCTGCCTCACCGCGAGCCTCGTGGTCCCTCTTCACCCAGTTCGCCAGGGTCCCACTGTTGATGCCCAGGTCACGGGCGACCTGAGCGATCGACTTACCCGTCTCACGCACGATGCGTACTGCGCCCGCCCGGAACTCCGGATCGAACTGGCGTCTCGTCTCAGCCATGAACCTCCAGCTCAGATCGACCAGCCTCGCGTGTCGAGTTGTGCCCTTCGGTGAGCGGTTGCCGGTTGGGGCGCTTGGTGCAGCGCTCGCTCTCCTTCGGGGGCGAGCCCGTGCGGTCAGCGTCGCTCCGGGTGGGCGCGTCCGACTGCACCCGCCCTGCCCCACCGCCCGGGGATGTCGAGCAGTTCGATCCGGCCCATGCCCGGGGGCACGGCCGGTCTGGCCACCAGGTGCTCGCCGCGTGGCTCCATGCCGAGCATGGTCCGCAGCAGCAACAGGGGAGTTCCGGTGGACCACGCCTGTGGGCTGCACGCCGTGGGGTACAGCACGGGATATCTGGTCAGCGTCCGCTCGTATCCGCCGAACGCCTCGGGGAGCCGCCCGTCGAAGTGTTCCGCGGCGTCGATGATTCCCTCGGCGATGCGGCCGGCCTCCTGGTGGAATCCGTAGCGGCGTAGCCCCCAGGCGATGAAGGAGTTGTCGAACGGCCACACGGTGCCGACGTGGTAGCCGATCGGGTTGTAGCGTCCCTCGCCGGTGCCGAGCGTCCGCACCCCCCAGCCGGAGAACAGTTGGGGGCCGAGCAGGTGTTCGGCGATCTTCGGTGCCCGGGATTCGTCGACGATGCCGCTCCATAGCAGGTGGCCGAT
>NZ_JBFAKM010000021.1:0-134993 GCF_040655695.1 Polymorphospora sp. NPDC050346
GGCACGAAGCCAGTCAGGCGAAGGGTCACGCCCACTACCGCCAGCATCAGCTCACCACTGATGAACCGACCCCGCCATGCTCACAGTCAGTCGAGCAGCGCGACCTTGCCGCTGTCCAGGTCGTAGACGGCGCCGACGACGTCGACCTGCCCCGGTACGGCGAACGTGCCCAGCCGCTCGACGGTGCGCTCGACGTGCCGGCGTACGGCCTTGGTCTGCAGGTCCTCGGCGTCCAGCCCGACGTCGAGGACGGCCGGGGCGATCTCGTCGAACAGGTAGGCCAGCGCGCCGTCCGGCCGCTGCCCGGCCCGCAACGCCTCGATGGTCAGCCCGACGGCGCCGCAGCGCTGGTGCCCGAGTACGACGACCAGCGGCACCCGGAGCTGGCCGAGCGCGAACTCGACCGAGCCGCGTACGGCGAGGTCGAGCACGTGCGCCCCGGACCGCACCACGCAGATCGAGCCGAAGGTCTGGTCGAAGATCGCCTCCAACGGCACCCGCGAGTCGATGCAGCCGATGACGACGGCGGACGGCTGTTGCTCACCGGACGCGGCCGCGGCGGCGGCCGACACGTGGTGGCCGTGGCGGGGCCGGCCACCGACGAAGCGCCGGTTTCCGGCCAGCAGGTCGCTCAGCGCCTCCATCGGCCCGGCGGTGCGGCGTGGGGCGGGAGCGTTCTCGGTGCTCATGGGCGACGACACCCAGTCAGCTTGATTCGCTACCGGCCGGTCGGGAACCGGATTGCGACCATTGTCACCGGAACGGTTCACCAATTGGGATGCCGGGTAAGCATCAGGGACCCCGGCGGGGAGCCCAGCGAAAGTGACGAAGATCCCGAAACAACGACAAGTCCACCCCGTCCCGGGCACCATGGTTACCCACTGGTAAGGGGGTGGCCGTCGATCGAACGGGGAGGTGTCCGCCCATGTCCAGTCCGGTCGCCGAACCGGTGGTCACCGTCGTTCCGGCCGAGTTCTCCGCCGGCGTACCCGCCCACGTCGAGTCGACCGGGCCGCCGGACGCCCCGCTGACGGTCGTACTGCTGCACGGCTGGACCCTCGACGGACGCATCTGGCGCCGGCAGCGGGCCGCGCTGCACGAGGCGTACGGGGACCGGATCCGGGTGGTGACGTACGACGCGCGCGGGCACGGGCGCTCCGGCTCGGCTCCCCTGCCGTCGGCCACCCTGGCGCAATTCGGCGACGACCTGGCGCGGGTGCTGGAACAGGCCGTGCCGAGCGGACCGGTGGTGCTCGCCGGCCACTCGATGGGCGGAATGACGATCATGGAGTACGCCCACCGGCATCCCGGGGCGTTCGCCGACCGGGTCGCCGGGCTGCTCTTCGTCTCCACCACCGCCGAGGGACACACCCACACCGAGTACGGGCTACCGGCGCCACTCGCCCGCCTGGTCCGGATCGCCGAGACGGCCGGCGCCGGGGTGCTCGCCCGGTGCGGCTCGTGCCGGCCGCCGTCCCTGCTGATGCGGGTTCTGCGCCCGTCGCTGCGCTGGCTGCTCTTCGGCACCGAGTGCGCCTCCGACGACGTACGGCTCGCGGGTTCCGCGGTGTCCCGGGCCCGGATGTGCGCCATCGGCGGGCTGCGCCCCTCGATCGGCGCCCAGCACCGGCTGGACACCCTCGCCACGCTCGGCGACGTGCCGGCGGCGGCCCTGGTCGGGGACCGCGACCGGCTCACCCCGCCGGCGTGTGCCGAGTCGATCGCCGACGCGCTGCCGACCACCGAACTGACGGTCTGCCCCGGCGCCGGCCACATGCTGATGCTGGAGCGCCCCGACGAGGTCAACACCGCCCTGCGCGCGGTGACCGCCCGCGCCCTGGAGCCCCACCTCGCCCTCACCGCCTGATCCGCCGCGACACTCTCCGCGATCTTGCACTTGTCTCCCCCTTTTGCTCGGTTCTGTCGGGCGATAAGTGCAAGATCGGCGGAATTGGGTGGTGGGGTACGGGGATGCCGCAAGCCGGGTCGCTGCCCCGTACCCTGGTCGGGCCGCCACCGACCGTCGCCCGGGAGCCCACACGTTGACCGACGTCAGCACCGTCCAGCAGGAGATCGCCACCGAGCAGCGGCACGTCGACCGCGTCTACGCGCGGCTGACCCAGCTACGCGCCTCGGCCGCCCGGGCCGAGAAGGAGGGCTACCGGCTGGCCGGGGTGGGCAACTTCGGCGCCCTCGTCGAACGCGATGCGATGGTCTTCCACGCCGCCCGGCGCCGGCACGTGCTCGACGCCGAACACGAGGGCCTGGTCTTCGGCCGGCTCGACCTGCGGGCCGGCACCGTGCTGCACGTCGGCCGGCTCGGCATCCGGGGCGAGAACGGCGAGCCGCTGCTGATCGACTGGCGGGCGCCGGCGGCGGCGGCGTTCTACCAGGCGACCGCCGCCGACCCCCGCGGCGTGGTACGGCGGCGCATGATCCAGTCCAGCGGCGAGCGGGTCACCGGGGTCGAGGACGACCTGCTCGACCCGCAGGCCGCCCCGCCGGACATGCGGGTCGTCGGCGACGGGGCGCTGCTGGCGACGCTGGCCCGGGCCAAGGGCACCGGCATGCGCGACATCGTCGCCACCATCCAGCGCGAGCAGGACGAGGCGATCCGCTCCCCCGGCTCCGGGGTCACCGTCGTCTCCGGCGGGCCGGGCACCGGCAAGACCGCGGTCGCCCTGCACCGGGCCGCCTACCTGCTCTACTCCGACCGCGGCCGGTACGCCGGCGGCGGCATCCTGGTCGTCGGCCCGTCGGCGGTCTTCGTCGACTACATCGGCTCGGTGCTGCCGTCGCTCGGGGAGGACGCGGCCACGCTGCGCTCCCTCGGCTCGCTGGTGGTCGGCGTGACGGCCACCCGGGCCGACCCGACGCCGGTCGCCGCGGTCAAGGGCTCGCTGCGGATGCGGCGGGTGCTCGAACGCGCGGTCCGCGACGGCGTACCCGACCGGCCGACCGAACTGCGGCTGCTCTACCGGGGCGAACTGCTGCACCTCGACGCCGCCCGGCTCGACCGGATCTGGGACCGGGCCCTGCCCCGCGGCGCCCGCCGCAACGAGGTCCGCCGGGCCGGCATCGACGGCCTCTTCGACGCGCTGTGGCCGCAGGCCCGCGCCGGAAAGCTGATCACCCGGATCGAGTTCGAGGACGACCTCGCCGAACGGGAGGAGTTCCGCTCGTTCCTGCGCGCCTGGTGGCCCCGGCTGCTGCCCCGGCACGTGCTGGCCTGGTTCGCCGACCCGGCCCGGCTGCGCAGGTACGCGACCGGCATCCTGTCCAACGCCGAGATCCGGCTGCTCGCCGACTCCTACCGGACGCTGGCCACCGACGGGCCGACCATCGCCGACGTGGCGCTGCTCGACGAACTCGACGAGTTGATGGGTCGGCCGCCGAAGCCGAAGCGCCGCGGCCAGGACCCGTACCACGTGCGCGACGGGGTGCGCGAGGTGACGACGTACGCCGACCGGCAACGGGCCGCCCGCGCCGCGGCCGTCGAACGCCCCGACGACTACCGCGACTACGCCCACCTGGTCGTCGACGAGGCACAGGACGTGTCACCGATGCAGTGGCGGATGCTCGGCCGGCGCGGCCGACTGGCGTCGTGGACGGTCGTCGGCGACCCGGCGCAGACCGCGTGGACCGGCGACCCGGCCGAACTGGCCCGGGCCCGCGACCGGGCGCTCGGCAGCCGGCGGCGGCACGAGTTCACGCTGTCCACGAACTACCGCAACCCGGCGGAGATCTTCGCCGAGGCCGCCGCCGTGATCCGCGCGGTGCTGCCGGACCTGCCGCTGCCGAAGGCGGTCCGGTCGACCGGCGTACCCCCGGTCACCCTGACCGTGGCGGACGCCGAACTGCGGACGGCCGTCCACGACGCGACGACCCGGCTGCTGACCGAGGTCGAGGGCACCGTGGGCGTGATCACCCCGGCCCCCCGCCACCCCCAGGTGACGACCTGGCTGGCGGAGCTGCTGACCACCACCCCCCGCCTCCAGGTCGTGACCAGCCTCCAGTCCAAGGGCATGGAGTACGACGGCGTACTCCTGCTGGCCCCCGACGAGATCACGGCCGAAGCCGGCGCGAGAACCCTGTACGTGGCCCTGTCCAGAGCCACCCAACGGCTAACCAAGATCCACGTGATCAACGACCCCCAGCGGCTGTCCGGATCTTGACAGGAGGGCGGATGGTCGCGCGCCCGGCGCCGGCGGGAGACTGACCGCGTGCAGAGCGCCCTCCCACCCGCCACCTCCCGTTGAACCGGCCGCTGCTGCGGCTGGCGCTGGCCGGCCTGCGGGCGCACGCCGTACGGCTGCTCCTGACCGCCGCTGCCGTGGTCGTCGGGGTCAGCTTCCTCGCCGGCACCCTCGTCTACGGCGACACGGCCCGCGCCGCCTTCTACGACGACCTGGCCCGGTCGGCCCGCAACGTCGACGTCGTCGTCGAGCCGCGCCCCACCGAGATGATCGAGACCGGCACGGTGGATCGGGTCCGGGCGGTCGAGGGGGTCGCCGCTGTCGACGGCCGGACCACCGCCTGGCTCGGCATGCTCGACCGGGACGGCCGGCTGCTGATGAACAGCTCGCACATCGGCTACGCCCTGTCGCTGCCGACCGTCGACGCGCTCGCCCCCTACGACGTGAACGCCGGCCGGCTGCCGGCGGCGGCCGGCGAGGTCGCGGTCGAGCAGGGCACCCTCGACCGGGCCCGGTACGCCGTCGGCGACGTGATCACTGTCGTCGACCGGGCCGGGGAACCGCACCCGCTGACCGTGGTCGGCGCCCTCGACCTCGGCGTGAACCGGCTCTACGGCGGCTCGTCGGTGCTGGCCCTGACCGCCGCCGACCTGACCGGGCTCACCACGACGGAGCGGTATTCGCAGGTGGTGGTGACCGCGCGGCCCGGCACCGACCCGGCGGTGCTGCGCGACCGGATCGCCGCCGCCGTCGATCCCCGCTACGACGTGATCACCGGCGACCGGTTGCGGGACCGGCTGGCCCGCGACGCCGCCAAGTACGTCGACGGCTTCCTCGCGGTGCTGGTCGGCTTCGGCCTGGTGTCGCTGACCGTGTCCGGTTTCGTCATCTACAACACGTTCGCGATCCTGGCCGCCCAGCGCACCCGCGAACTCGCCCTGCTGCGCTGCGTCGGCGCGACCCGCCGGCAGGTGACCGGTTCGGTGCTGCTGGAGGCGCTGCTGCTCGGGGTGGTGGCGTCGGTCGGCGGGCTGGTCGCGAGCCTGCTCGTCGGGTACGGCCTGATCTGGGGCCGGGAACTCGTCGCCACCGACATCCCGCTGCACGCCCCGGTGGTGCGCTGGCCGACGGTCGCGGTGGCACTGGGCTTCGGCACGTTCGTGGCGGTGGCGTCCGCGCTCGTACCCGCCCTCGGCGCCGGCCGGGTCAGCCCGCTGACGGCGCTGCGCGACAGCGCGCTCGCCGAGAACCCCGCCGGCCGGGGCCGTACGGTGCGGGTCGTGGTCGCGGCGGCGCTGGCCGGCACCGGTCTGCTGGCCGGGGCGGCCGGCCTGACGATGGCGTTCGCCGGCCTGCCGCTGGTGCTCGGCGGCGGGATGCTGATCTTCCTTGGCACCGTGGTCGCCGCCCCCCTGCTGGTGCCGGCCGCGGTCCGGGCGGTCGGCTGGCTACCGGCCCGGATCTTCGGCTCGGTGCCGGGGCTGGCCGTGGCGGGCGCCCGGCGCAACCCGCGCCGGGCGGCGGCGACCACGATGGCGCTGATGATCGGCGTCGCGCTGATGTCGATGTTCAGCGTGCTGCTCGCCACCGCCCGCGAGCAGACCGGCCGGGAGCTGGAGGAGAACTTCCCGGTCGAGTTCGTGCTCCGCAACGCCCGGGTCGACGGGGCACCCGACGCCCGACGCGGACCGCTGCCGCCGGAACTCGCCGGTGTCCTCGCCGCCCGGCCTGAGTTCGCCACCGTCGCCGAGGTACGCCTGCGGCACGAGCTTCTCGACGACCGGCTGCGGGTGTGGAGCGTACCGGCGGAGCAACTCCGCGGCCCGATCGTGCCGGAGGTCGTCGACGGCGACATCGCCGGCCTGCGGCCGGGCACCGTCGCGGTCAGCCGGCGGCTCGCCGACGCGCGGGCACTCGCCGTCGGCGACCCGGTACCGCTCGGCACCCTCGGCACGCTCACCGTGGTCGCGGTCTACGACGACGCGCCGACCGAGGGCGCCGCGCTCGTCGCGGCCGAGCAGTTCGATTCCGTGTACGGCCCCAGTCAGCCCGACGAACTGCTGGTCGACCTGGCTCCCGGGGTCACGACGGCGGTCGGGCGGCAGGCGATCGACGCGGTGCTGCGCGACCACCCGGTGGTGCAGGTGAGCAGCCAGGCCGACCAGACCGACCGGCTGACCGCGTCCCTCGACGAACTGCTGGGGATCTTCGCCGCCCTGCTCGGCATGTCGGTGCTGATCGCCCTGTTCGGCATCGGCAACACGCTGTCGCTGTCGGTGTTCGAACGGGCCCGCGAGTCGGCGACGATGCGGGCGCTGGGCATGTCCCGCCGGCAGCTACGGGCGGTCCTGCTGACCGAGGCGGCACTGGTCGCCGCGGTCGGGGCGCTGGCCGGGGTGTTGCTCGGGGTGACCGTCGGCTGGGCGGCGGCGACCGGACTGATCAGCGCGTACGGCCACGGCCTGCCGGTCGTGCCGGTGGGTCAGCTCGGGCTGTTCGTGGCGTTGGCGGCCGGTGCGGGGGTGCTGGCGGCGCTGCTCCCGGCCCGGCGGGCGGCCCGCGCCCCGATCGTCACCGCGATGGCCGACCACGGCTGAAGGGGTGCAACGGGCGCCGAACGACTCGCCGGAGTGCGGGGCTCGGGTTCAGGTCATGCGGCTCGGCGCGACAGCGGTCCCGTCACGCGAAAGAGCGCGGCGTTGACCTCCGCGAACTGTGCCGCCGAAAGCGCGTCCTCGTCGTCGTGGAGGCCGTACCGGCGGAGCCAGTCATTGATCGACGCCCACTGCCAGAGCCGCATCGATCCCCGCTCGCCGCTGCCGGCCGACCCGACCGGTGCCGGAAAGGCCCCCGGCCCCCGCTTGCCGTCGACCCAGAGCCGGACCGCCTCGCGGGTCACCCCGACCCGGCGGGCGATGTCGGAGATGCCCACCAGGTCCTGGTCGACATCGAGGACGCAAGCGCTTGGAAGGGCCGCCCGGATCTGCCGGGCCGCCTGCACGGTCGCCCCGACCGGATCGCCGTCGGTGTGCAGCACCGCCAGGGTGCGGCCGTCGATCTCCATCCAGCTCAGATCGTCGAGTCGTGAGCTGACGACATTGAGAGTCACGTCGTCGTCGAGATCCACGCCGATCACCCGAAGTGCGATGCGAAACACGACGAGCCTCCCGGGGCCGGCTTTGAATCGAATGCCACCCGACCTGTTGGCATCCGCCAACATACTACCAGTCGTCGCACCGCAACCGAAGCCGGACAGCCGAGATGCGATTCTTGGTCAACCGACAACGCGCCGCCAGTTCACCGATCCGCGGATCCGTCGGGCACGGCGCCGCACCGACCATCTGACCGGCATGCCGGGCCCGATCTTCCGCGCCGACCAGATAAGCACGCACGTCGGCAGCCGGGCCGATGATTTCGGCACCTTCGGACCACCCGGCCTGCGTCAGCTCGCGCGCCTCGGCTTCGAAGTCGGCAGCCTCCCGGAGAAGCCGGTCGAACTCGTCGGCATTCTCTTCGGCCAACTGCACCAGTTCCTCGGCACGCCGTAACCGGTCACCAGCGCGGCGCGCGGCGAGATCGGCGGCGACCATACGCTCGGCGGCGTCGAGCAGCCGGTCGGCATCGTCGAGCAGCCTTCCCGCCAGGCCCAACTGCGACGTCTGGCCCGCGTAGCGATGCGGGCAGTCCCGCACCGCCCGGAGGAGATCCTTGACCCGACTCTCAGGGTCTTTCGGCGTGCTGTTGACGATGACTTTGCAGACCTCGCCACCGCGATCGACCCGACCACAATAGGCACGACCAAACCCGTGACCAAGGGTGCCCCGGAAGTGCCAGCCGGCCTTCCGGGCCACCCGGAACGCATTCCGGAATGACGGATGGTCATGCCGTGGCCATTGATCATCCGGCCCGTACCACAGGTCGTCCCCAACGGGCGGCGGCATGCGACGGGACCTCCAACACGGAGTGGCGACGATCATTCATTTGCCATACAGGCCATCCGGCCCACGACGCGACAGCATAAGCCCTCTGAACACACCCATTTTTTGGAGCCCGTATGCCAATTAGCCGCCGCTTTCCTCCCCGTTGGAATTGCCCAACAACTCGCCCGCTTCGGGACCGGCCGGCCGGCCGAGGAGTTCCAGCTCGGTTCACCACCGGCCCGGGCAACGCTCACCGGGCGTAACCACCCACGAGGGGGCATCCGGCGCCCGTGACGGTTACCGGAAGTGGTTACCAATGCAATGTTTGCATACATAGCGATGTGAACATACATTGGATCGGGCCGCCGCCGGGGTGGCCACCGGACGGAGGGCGGAGCGCGTGGGACACGGGCACGACCACGGCGCGCAGGCGAAGCGGGCCGGCGAGAAGCACCGGGGACGGCTGTGGGCCGCCTTCTTCCTGATCGCCGTCTTCATGGTGGTCGAGGCGGTCGCCGCCCTGATCACGGGCTCGCTGGCGCTGCTCTCCGACGCCGGGCACATGTTCACCGACGTACTCGGGATCGGGATGGCCCTCGCCGCGATCACGGCGGCCCGCCGGGCGGCCGGCGACCCGCAGCGGACCTTCGGCCTCTACCGGCTCGAGGTGCTCGCCGCGCTGGCCAACGCCGTACTGCTCTTCGGGGTCGCGATCTACGTCCTGATCGAGGCGGTACGCCGGTTCGACGATCCGCCGCACGTGCTGGCCGGGCCGATGATGCTGGTCGCCGTACTCGGCCTGATCGCCAACATCGTCGCGTTCATGCTGCTGCGCGCGGGCGCGCAGGAGAGCATCAACGTGCGCGGGGCCTACCTGGAGGTGCTCGGCGACCTGTTCGGCTCGGTCGGGGTCATCGTGGCCGCCGGGCTGATCACGCTGACCGACTGGTACTGGGTCGACCCGGTGGTGGCGGTCGCGGTGGGCATGTTCATCCTGCCGCGCACCTGGAAGCTGGCCCGGGCGGCGGTGCGGATCCTGGTCCAGGCCGCCCCGGAGCACCTCGACGTGCCGGCGGTGCAGGCCCGGCTGGCGGCCGTACCCGGGGTGTCGGATGTGCACGACCTGCACGTGTGGACACTGACCTCGGGCATGGATGTCGCCTCGGCGCACCTGACGGTCGACCCGGCCGCCGAGGTCGGCGCGGTGCTGGCCGCCGCGCGGGAGGCGCTGCACGACGACTTCCACATCGAACACGCCACGTTGCAGGTCGAACCCGCTGCGTCGAAGGGCGATTGCGGCCCGGCGCACTGGTGACCTTAGCTGCGACTTAAGTTTCGTGACCTGCCCGATACTGTCGGCCAGCTTTGTCCTGAAATATCAGTGGATCACCGCACTTGCTGTCCCCCGCCCGCCGGACGGCTACCGGTAGGCTCGGCCGCGGCCTCCGCCGGGCGGCGCCCCTCGGTGCCTGCGGCGGCCGTCGCCTAATCGCCTTGGCGAGCCGGGGAACCATCGTTACTCGGGGTGCATCCGCGACAGCGGTAGGGATCTTCCGTCCCGAACCCGTCAGCTAACCCGGTCGGCGGCTGACGGAAGGACTGTTCGTGAGGTTGAGAGAAAAAGGACTCCTGGCCGCGCTGCTGGCCGTCGCCGTCGCGTTCGGCGCGGCACCGGCGACCGCCGCGCCGGTCGGCAGCGTCCCGGCCCGGCAGGCACTCGCGCCGGGCGACACCGACGACGAGGGCGGCACCAAGAAGCTGCGCGACCAGCTCGACGCCGCGACCAAGGGATACGTCGACGCCAAGGCGGCGCTCGACAACTCCACCAAGCGCCAGCGGGAACTCGACGCCCGGCTGAAGACCATCGGCGAGGAGCTGACCGTACGCGGCCAGGCGGTCGGCGAACTGGCCTCGCGGGCCTACCGCACCGGCCGGATCGGGCCGATCGCCGCCCTGCTCAACACCAGCTCACCGGAGGGCTTCCTCGACCGGACCACGGCGCTGGGCAACCTCGCCGCCAGCGAGGACCGACAGCTGCGCCTGCTCCAGGAGACGCAGGAGCAGGAGACCCGGGCCCGGGCCGCGGTCGACAACGAGATCCGCGAGCAGAAGAAGCAGCTCGCCACCATGGACCAGCGCAAGAAGCAGGCCGAACGGGCACTGGCCGAGGCCGGCAGCGGCCAGTCCAGCTCCGGGGTGCAGGGCTCGGGCTCCGGGTCGGGTTCCGGGTCGGCGTCGGCGAAGCCGGCACCGCGCAACGCCAACGGCTCGTGGCCCAGCGAGGGGTGCACGATCAACGACCCGACCACCTCGGGCTGCATCACCCCGCGCACGCTGCACGCGCTCAACCAGGCCAAGGCGGCCGGCTTCACCCGGTACGTCTCCTGCTACCGCAGCGGTGGCTCCGGTGAACACCCGAAGGGCCGGGCCTGCGACTTCGCCGCCCAGAAGGGCGGGTTCGGGGGCGTGGCGACCGGCGGCGACCGCACGTACGGCAACAACCTGGCCGCGTACTACGTCAACAACGCCAGCCGGCTCGGCGTGCTCTACGTGATCTGGTTCAAGCAGATCTGGTTGCCCGGCAGCGGCTGGAAGGCCTACCGGGGCGGCGGCGACCCGTCCAGCGACCACACCAACCACGTACACCTGTCGGTGTACTAGCCGAAGCGACCGATGGCCGGGCCGCCCGAGGGGCGCCCGGCCATCGTCGTCGGCGCCGATCCCGGCACCGGCCATCGTCGTCAGCGCCGGTCCCGGCACCGGCCATCGTCGTCAACGACCGAGTACGCCGGCGAGCACGGCCCGGATGCCGGGGCGGGGGTCGAAGTCGGCGACCGGCATCGACAGCTGGTGCAGCATGGTGCCGTCCAGGTGGTCCATGACCAGTCGGGTGTCCCGCGCCGGGTCGGTCGAGCCGAGGTCGCGCAGCCACACCACGCCCCATCCGACGATCACCTCCTGGCCGCGCCGCAGCTCGGTCTGGAGCGCCGGGCGTACGGCGGCCTCGAGGCCGAGCGCGTAGCGGGCGAGGGTGCGGTGCCGGCCGGGCCCGGTGGCATACCGGACGAAGTCGGCGAGGGCGCCGGCCAGTTCCTCGGCGTCGCGTGGGCGGACCGTGGCGGCGAGCCCCTGCCAGTCGACCCGGTCGAGTTCGACCAGCCGGGTGACGATGCCGGAGAGCAGCGCCTCGCGGGTGCGGAAGTGGTTGGAGGCGGAGCCGGCGGGCAGTCCGGCCCGGGCATCGACGGCCCGGTGGGTGAGGTTGCGTGGGCCGCCGGTGCCCAGCACCTCGATCGCGGCATCCAGTAGTTGGTCCTGCCTGCTCGGCATGTGCTCACCCTAACAACTACACCCGTAGTGCCAGCAACTACATCCGTAGTACGGTGGCGACATGAGCGAGCGGGGTGGCACGACACGGTCGGCAGCGATCATCGGCGGCGGCATCGGCGGCCTCGCCACGGCGATCCGGCTGCACCGCGCCGGGTGGGTCGTACGGGTCTTCGAGCGCTCGCCGCACCGGGACCCGGCCGGCACCGCGCTCGGCATGTGGCCGCAAGCCCTGCGCGCGCTGGACGCCCTGGGGCTCGGGGCCCGGGTACGCGAGATCGGCGCCCCACAGCGCGGCGGGTCGCTGCGGCGGCCGGACGGCAGCATGATCGGCCACATCGACACGGCCGCCATGATCCGGCGCAGCGGCGACACGGTCCACCTGATCTCCCGCCCGGTTCTGGTCGGCCTGCTCGCCGACGCACTGCCGGCCGGAACCGTCGAACTGGGCACCACGGTGACGAACGGGAACGGGCCACGGGACCTGGCGACGCTGCGGGCCGCCCACGACGTGGTCGTGGTCGCCGACGGCATCTTCAGCCAGACGCGTACCACGCTGTTCGGGCTCGCGAGCCGCCCGCGCTACGTGGGCGCGACCGCCTGGCGCGGCACGGTCGACGGGACGGTCGAGGCGCTGACCGAGACGTGGGGGCCGGGCCGGCGGTTCGGCACCACGCCGCGCGAGGACGGCCGGACCAACTGGTACGCGACGCTGCTCACCCCGGAGGCCACCCGCTTTCCGGAGGGGGACCTGGCGGCGCTGCGGACCACGTTCGCCGGGTGGCACGAGGGGGTACGGCGGGTCCTCGACACCGTCTCACCGGACGAGATGCTCCGCCACGACCTCTACGACCTCGACCGTCCACTGCGGACGTACGTCGACGGCACGGTGGCGCTGATCGGCGACGCCGCCCATGCGATGACCCCGGACCTCGGGCGCGGGGCCTGCGAGGCGCTCATCGACGGGGTGACGATCGCCGACCGGCTGGCCGGGACCGACGACGTGCGGGCCGCCCTGGCGGCGTACGACCGGGAACGGCGCCGGCCGACGCAGCGGCTGGCCCGGACCGCCCGGCTGATGGGCCGGATGGCGCAGGCCCGACGGTTCACCGGGATCCGCGACGTCGCCGTACGCGTCGCGACGGCGTTCGGCCCGCCGGCCTGACCGGCGGCTTTTCAGTTCGCGGGCAATGGCGATGCGTTAACAATTAGCGATCCCCCGGACAAAGCTCGACCCGGGCCGCCGGCTTTCCTTTCCAGGGCGTGACGCGACGTACGACCACCGTTGCAGAGAGCGCTCTTACACAAACCTTCATGAACCCCGTCGACCACCCGGAGTCCTCTGGTCAGTAGCGCTCGGAGGGTTTGAGAGAGCGCTCTCTGAGCAGAGTTATATCCGCTCCGGCCGATGCTGTCAACCGAGCCCCAAGTCCGGCTTAGAAATCCGTTAAACATGACCCCCGGACATTGACAGACGACCCTGCCCTCTGGTCACCTCCATGCAACGGTCAGTTAATGCGTTCGAAATTCGATCCCCGTTGCGTCCCACCTCCGGAGGCACCATGAGCCCGACCGTCCGTCACGACACGCCCGGCGGCGGCCACCGCCGCGGCGTGCGTGCCCGGGCCGGCCGTCCCGCCGCCCGATGGCGCGGCATCGCCGCCGCCCTCACCGTCACGCTGGCCGCCACCGGCCTGTCGTTCACCATGCTGCGCAGCGCCGACGCCGCCACGATCGGCGCCGGCAGCTACGCCACCAGCCGCCCGGCCGGTGCTCCCGCCCCGGTCGCCTGCGGCAACATCTCCAACAACCCGCGCCAGTACGTCACCGCCAACGCTCCCGCCGGTGCCGTACCCACCAACGACTGGTGGTCGTCGCTGCTGTTCAAGCAGCAGATCGGTAGCTGCCAGCACTCCGGGCCGCTGCACGCCCACCCGATGTCGTTCCAGCCGGAATCCGGCGGGCTCGGCGTCTCCTACACCACCGAGGCGGCGATCTCCGGCAGCGCCACCGGCGTCGGCGAGTACCACTACCCGTACACGCGCGAGTTCACCCTCGGCGTCGCCGGCCTGAACTCCCCCGACACCAAGGTCGACGGCTGGACCGACTGGACCGTCACGCCGTACTGGTCGGACGGTGCCCGCACGCTCAAGGCGACCATCGGCCACGGCCTGCCGTTCGTCTACGCCCAGGTCACCGGCGGCGACGCGCAGCTCAGCTTCCCCGGCACCCCGACCGTCTGGTCCAACAGCGGCAACCGGGTCGGCTTCTCGATGCGCGGCCACGACTACGTCGCGTACGGCCCGACCGGCTCGACCTGGACGGTCAGCGGCACCACGATCCGGTCCAACCTCGCCGGTCGCGGCTACTTCTCGGTCGCCCTGCTGCCGACCACCCCGTCGACGTCGGCGACCGACCGCACCAACCTCGCCAACACGTACGCGACGTACGCGCACCGGCACGTCACCGGCACCCGCGTCGCGTGGAACTTCAACCAGGCGACCAGCACCGTGAACGCGACGTACACGTTCACCACCACCGCCCGGGAGGGCTCCGGCGGCGGCACGGTGATCTCGCTGTACCCGCACCAGTGGAAGAACCTGTCGGGCGGCTCGACGATCGCCCAGACGTACGTCTCGCCGCGCGGCCCGATGCGCAACATGGTCGGCGCGTCGTCGTTCACCACCGCGATCAAGTACCACGGCGTGCTGCCGGAACTGCCCGCCGTCGCCACCAGCAGCGGCGCCGACCTGGCCACCCTCGGCGGCTACCTCGACCAGCTCGCGTCCGGCGACCCGTTCGCCGGCTTCGGCAACGACACCTACTGGACCGGCAAGGCCCTCGGCCGCGCCGCCCGCGGCGTCGAGATCGCCGACCAACTCGGCCGGACCGCCCAGCGCGACCACCTGCTGTCGGCGATCCGGACCCGGCTCAACGACTGGTTCACCGCCTCCACCGGCAAGACGCAGCGGCTCTTCGCCTACAACCAGGCGTGGGGCACGCTGGTCGGCTTCCCCGGCTCGTACGGCTCGGACACCGAACTCAACGACCACCACTTCCACTACGGCTACTACATCGCCGCCGCGGCGACCCTGGCCAAGTTCGACCCGAACTGGGCCAGCCAGGGCCAGTACGGCGGCATGGTCAACCTGCTGATCCGCGACGCCAACAACCCCGACCGCAACGACTCGATGTTCCCGTTCATGCGTGACTTCGACATCTACGCCGGCCACGACTGGGCCTCCGGCCACGGGGCGTTCTTCGCCGGCAACAACCAGGAGTCGTCGTCGGAGGGCATGAACTTCGCCAACGCCCTGATCCAGTGGGGCGTCGCCACCGGCAACAACGCCATCCGCGACGCCGGCCTGCACATCTACACCACCCAGGCGCAGGCGATCCAGGAGTACTGGTTCGACTCGGCCAACCAGAACTTCCCGGCCGCGTTCGGCCACTCCACCGTCGGCATGGTGTGGGGCGACGGCGGCGCGTACGCCACCTGGTTCAGCGCCGAGCCGGAGATGATCCAGGGCATCAACATGCTGCCGATCACCGGCGGCTCGCTCTACATGGGCTACCGCCCGGCGTACATCGGCACCAACTGGGACGAGCTGGTACGCAACAACGGCGGACAGCCGACCGTCTGGCAGGACATCCTGTGGTCGTTCCGGGCCCTCGGCAACGGCGACGCCGCCCTGTCCAGCTTCCGGGCCAACCCGAACTATCCGGTCGAGGAGGGCGAGAGCCGGGCCCACACGTTCCACTGGATCCGCAACCTCGCCGCACTCGGCAACGTCGACACCACGGTCACCGCCAACCACCCGCTGTACGCGGTGTTCACCAAGAACGGTGCCCGCACCTACGTGGCGTCGAACATCACCCGCAACCCGATCACGGTCACCTTCTCCGACGGCCGCACCCTGACCGTCGCCGCCGGCAAGACCGCGACCACCGGGGCGTTCACCTGGAGCGGCGGCAACGCCAACGGCGGCGTCAACCCGACCAACCCGCCGACCACTCCCCCGCCGACGACCCCGCCCCCCACCACGCCGCCCCCGACGACCCCGCCGCCGGTCGGCTCCAACAAGCTGTTCGTACGCTCCGCCGGGGCGCTGTCGACCAGCGCGGGCGGCGGGGCCACCACGGTCACGCTGCCGGCCGCCAACGGCAACTGGGACGGCACCCCGAACAACCAGGTCACCCACCGCATCTGCGGGCTTCGTGGTTCGCACAGCGGGTCGACGCAGTTCGCGCTGCACGTCGACGCGGGGACCGCGGTCGGCGCCGGGATCCAGGCCCGGGTGTCGTACGACTTCACCGGCACCGGCAACTACAGCCGCGTGGAGACCTACCACTACTTCGCCACCGACCCGGTCGCCGGCACCGAGACGTACACCCAGGCGGCCGGGCTGCGCTCGTCGTCGGGATCGTTCGCCGCGATGAACAACGGCTGCGTACGGCTGGAGTTGTGGAACGCGATCGGCGGTGCGCCGACCACCGTACGCGTCGACGCGACGGCCGCCCAGGGCCGGCAGTCCACGGTGACCGTGCCGTTCGCGCTGTCCTGACCCGCACCTGAAGTACGGCGGGAGGCCCTGGCCAGGGCCTCCCGCCGTCGTCGTGCCGGCTGACCGGATCCGTCCGGTGCGAGGCATGATGGTGTCTTCCGGGCAGGTCGATCGGGGGCGAGGCTCAGCGCATGGGAAACGCACTCGTCGTGATCGACGTACAGGAGTCCTTCCGCCGCCGGCCGCTGTGGTCGACGATCTCGAACCCGGCGATCGTCGAGCAGGTCGACCGCCTGGTGGCCGCCACCCGCGCCGCCGGCGACCTGGTCGTCTGGGTCCTGCACAGCGAGCCGGGCAGCGGCACCGTCTTCGATCCGGCCAGCGGCCACGTCCGGCTGATGGACGGCCTGGTCCCCCGCGACGGCGAACCACTGATCACCAAGACCTCGCACAACGCGTTCACCACCACCGGGCTCCAGCAGCTGCTCACCACCCGGGGCGTCCGCGCCCTGACGATCGCCGGCATCCGTACCGAGCAGTGCTGCGAGACGACCGCGCGGGTCGGCTCCGACCTCGGCTTCGACGTCACCTTCGTCACCGACGCGACCGCGACCAACCCGATCCCGCACCGGGACGCGCCGGCCGACCTGTCGGTCGCCGAACTGCTCGCCGACCCACGCACCCTGCACCCGCAGGACATCGTCGCGCGTACGGAGTACGCGCTCGCCGGCCGGTTCGCCACCATCCGCACCGTCGCCGAACTGACCGGCGCACCGACGGGCGGCTGACCGGATCGTGTCCCGGGTCGTCTTCCTGCTGCTGCCCCGGCTGCACCTGCTCGACCTCGCCGGTCCGGCCCAGGTCTTCTCCACCGCCGCCCAGCTCGGCTACGACTACCGGCTGAGCTACGTCGCGGAGCAGGAGGACGTACCCACCGCACAGGGGTTGCCGGTGCGGGCCGGCACGGTCTGGCCCGACCTGGACCCGACGGACCTCGTCGTCGTACCCGGCTGGCGGGCGCCCACCCTGCACCGCCACGGACACGTCGGCCCGGCGACGATCCGGCGGCTGACCGATCACCACGCGGCCGGCGGCACCGTGGCGAGTGTCTGTGCCGGCGCCGCCCTGCTCGGCCGGGCCGGTCTGCTCGACGGGCGACGCTGCACCACCCACCACGACCTCCAGGACGAGCTGGCCCGGTGCCATCCCCGGGCCAGGGTCGTCCGCGACGTGCTGTACGTCGTCGACGACCGGGTGGTGACCTCGGCCGGCATCGCCAGCGGAATCGACCTGGCACTCCACCTCGTCGCCGTCCGGCACGGTCCGGCAGCCGCCGCCCGGGTCGCCCGGTCGATGGTGGTCTACGCCCGCCGCAACGGCGACGAGCAGCAGGCCAGCACGATGCTGCGGCACCGCGGGCATCTCAGCGACGTGGTGCACCGGGCACAGGACCTGATCGACGCGCGGTTCACGCAACGGCTGCCACTGGCCGCCCTGGCCGCGAGTTGCAAGGTCAGCGAACGCACCCTGACCAGGCGGTTCACGGCCGCGACCGGGTTGACCCCGCTGCGCTACCAGCACCTGCTCCGGCTGGAACGGGCCGAGCACCTGATCGGGCACGGCGCGACGGCCGAGGCGGCGGCCCACGCGGTCGGCTTCGAGGACGCCCGGATGCTCCGCCGCCTCCGGGCCACCCGCCCGACGCCGGCCCGCTCCACACCACCGCCCAGCGCACCGCTCAGCACGCCGTGATCAGCGCGCCGCTCCGCGCGCCGTGATCCGCGCGCCGCTCCGCGCCGTGATCGTCAGTCGTTTCCCGGCACCCTGGCGGCGTGTCGAACAGTTCGACGACTGATGATCGAGCGCATTCGGCGCCGTCGTCCACAGGCTGGCCAGCCCCTTGTCCACAGGCGCATGATTCCGCTGTCTCCGGCTCCCTCGGTCGTGGCACCGTCGATCGCGTGCATCCTGAACTCCGACTCTTCGTGGACCGGTGTGGTGGCCTGGTCAGCCGCGCCCAAGCCAGCCAGGTCGTTCCGGTCTGGAGCGTGGACGGCGCCTGCCGGGCCGGTCACCTGCGCCCGGTACTCCCGGGCGTCTACCTGGACGCGGCGCTCCTGCCCGGCCCGGTCCGGAACAAAAAGGGTCTGCTGGCACACCTCGACCGTGATCTGGCCCGCCGCGTGGCGGCCGCCTACCTTGCCGGCCGAGGAGCGTTCAGTCACACGACGGCACTCGACGTGTGGGGGCTTCGGCAACAGGCGACCGGCGAGGCAATGCACCTCAGTGTTCCGGCGGGAGCCGGCATCCGCAGCCGCCCCCATGTGGTGGTCCACCAACGCCGGAACCTGGTGGCGCTGAACCGGCGAGGCGTGCCGGTCACCCGGCTCGAGCAGACGCTGGTCGACGCCTGGCCGCTGCTGCCGGCGGTCGATCGGGCGGCACCGGTGATCCGCGCGGTCAACGACCGGCGCACGACCCCGGGCCGGATCGCCGACGTGCTGGCCGGGGTTCCGAAGCTCGCCGGCCGCGCCGAACTCCGTACGCTGCTCGACCGGCTGGCCGCCGGCTGCCGCAGCGCGCTGGAGATCTGGGGGCACGACCATGTCTTCACCGGGCCGGGGATGCCACGGTTCCGGCGGCAGGCGCCGATCCGGCTCGGTGGACGCACCGTCTATCTCGACGTGTACGCCGAACGAGAGTTGCTCGACATCGAACTCGACGGGGCCGCGAGCCACGGCGATCCCCGGCAGCGTGAGATCGACCTGCGCCGCGACGCGCTGCTCGCCACCGTGGGCATCCTCGTGGTGCGGTTCTCCCACCGGCGGCTGCGGCAGGACACCGACGCCGTACGCCGCGAGGTCCTCGCGATCCTGGCCAGCCGGCGGGCCGCCACCGGCTGACGCGGCCGGCGGCTGTCGCGGACCAACGGATGACGCACGCCGGTCGGTTGGCGCGGGCGGCGGATGATGCCGGGGCGGCAGATGACGCAGGAGCGGCAGATGACCGCAGGCCGGGAGAACCGGTGGCGGTCAGACGCCGGCCAGTGGCACGTGCCAACGGCCGGCCGGGGCGGGCGCCCGACCACCGTCCGGTATGGAGCACAGGGCCAGGGCGACGGCGGCGCTGTCCGGGCGATCGGTGGCCCGCTTCGCCATGCACGCGCGACACAGGTCCGCGATCGCGGACGGCAGCCCGGGTACGGCGAGTACCGGCGTGGGGGCGAGCGCCGGCAGCCGTACGGCGGCTGGCATCCCGCCGGGGCGCACCCCCGGGTACGGCGAACGGCCGGTCACCATCTCGTAGAGCAGCACGCCAAGGGCGTAGACGTCGTCGGCCGGGCGGGCGACGCCGGGTCCGGAAGGCACCGGGGTGTCGAGCGAGGTGGCCAGCCCGAAGTCGATGATCTTTATCCCGGCCCGGGTCACCATGACGTTGTCCGGCCGTACGTCGCCGTGGACGACGCCGCGGCGGTGCGCGACGGCGAGCACGTCGGCCACGGTCGCCGCGATCCGTACCGCTTCCCGCCAGGGCAGCGGTCCGCCGGCCAGCCGGACGGCGAGCGGGATGCCGCTGAGGAGTTCCAGCACCACGTAGGGCAGGAGGGTGCCGTCGGGCAGCGGCGCGTCGCCGTAGTCGTAGACGCGGGGGACGCTGGGGTGGCGCAGGCGATCGGTGATCATCGCCTCCCGCCGTACGTTGCCACGGGCGCGCGGACTGTCGGCCATCGCGGGGGCGAGCACCTTGACCGCCCGGTTCTCCGCCGAGTGCGCGTCGACGGCCTGGTAGACCATTGACACACCACCGCGGCCGATCGGGCCGAGCAGGACATAGCGTCGGACGAGAGCGGTGCCCATCCGTAGCCATGTCACGGAGGGACTATTTCGCACCGCGCCGGGCGGGACAAGGGCGCCGGGCCGCGCCGGGCGCACCGATCCGCCGGGGGCGGATTCGGGTAAGGAATCACCCCGGCGGATCAGGTAGGGAACCGCCCGGCGAATCGGGCCGGAACCGCCCGGCGGATCTTGTAGGAATCGCGGGGCGGATCAGATGCGGATCGCGGCGGGTCAGCCGGTCGGTAGCTGGGTCTGGGCCGCGCCGGCGAAGTAGGGCTCGGGGGCGCCGAAGAGCCCGAGCAGGCCGGTGACCCAGAGCTGCCGGTGCACGAAGCGGCTGGGCTCGGTCACCACGAGTTTGACGCCGCTGACCTCGGCGGTCTGGAAGCCGGCCACCATGGCGCTGATGCCGACCGAGTCGATGAACTTGACCTCGCGCATGTTGAGCTGGATCCGGGTCGGTCGGCTCTTGGCGAGCACCGAGGCGACGGCTTCCCGGACCTCGTACGCCGAGTCGACATCGATCTCCCCGTTTGGAGCGATCTCCACCACTCCACCGGGCAGCGTCGACGTGACGATCGACAGGCTCACGCGATCACCTCCACTCACCCGCAACCGGGTGCCTCGTCAGTACGCAGGCCGCGACCGAGAGTATTCCTCCCCCGTTGCAGCCGCTACCCCCGGGGTCCCTGGGTTTCCCCGGAACTACCCCGGCGCAGAATCTGCCCATACCAGGACAGGCGGCGACATATTTCCCCGTGATTGGTTCTCTCAAACCGGCCCTTGCGCACCCCACATTAACCGGTCGGCCGATCGACCCGCCCGGGCGGCGGCCAGGTCGGTCCCCCCGCCCAACCCCCGGTCGGACAATCCGCCAGCGGCCGGCACGCCGGGCGGCGAGGATGCGCAAGAGGGGAGGATGCGGAAAAGGGAGGATGCGCAAGAGGGGGAGGAACAGCCGATGATCGAGATCGAGCGGGTCGACCACCTCGTCCTGACCGTCGCGGACATCGACCGTACGGTCGGCTTCTACCGCCGGGTCCTCGGCCTGCGCCCGGTCATCTCCGGTTCCGGCCGGCGGGCACTCGAGTTCGGCAACCAGAAGATCAACCTGCATCAGGCCGGCCGGGAGGCGACACCGGCCGCCCACCGCCCGACTCCGGGCTCAGCGGACCTGTGCCTGGTCAGTCGCGGACCGCTCGCCGACGTCCTGGCCCACCTCGCCGCCTGCCGGGTGCCGGTCGAGGAAGGCCCGGTCGAGCGCACCGGCGCCGTCGGCCCGATGGTCTCGGTCTACCTGCGCGATCCCGACGGCAACCTGATCGAGATCTGCTCCTACGCCGGCCCGGCCACCTGACACTGACCGGGCGACGGGGCGAACGGCGTCCGCGGGGCCGGTCAGACCCGCACGGACACCGCGCCGAAAGCCCGCCGGCCCCGTCGTGCGGGTGCCCGTCCACGGACTTTGGAACCCTAGAGGTGCCGGCCACGGCACCACCCCGGCGGTGTCGCCCGGGGTGACCTGTCCCACCAGGCACACCCCGCTCCCCCGGTGTCCGGCGGCCGGTCGCCCGTCCCCCGACCACCCGATCGCGCGTCCTGACCTGCCCTGGGTACGACGTCCGGTTGACGGGGTAAGGAATGGCGGCGTCCGTACCGGGTCGGACCGGGTGGGTCGGTTGCCCGCCCGCACTAGCATCGGCCCCGACGGTCCACCGACGATGGAGGACACGATGTTGAAGAAGCTGCTCGGTCTCGCCGGTGTGGGTGCGCTGCTGGCCCTGGTACTGGCCTGTGGTTTCGGTCCCGCCGGGGACGACGACGATGACGATGACGACGATGACTTCGCCGCCCGCCCGGCGGTCGTCTCGATCCGCTGACCCGACCTCCCACTCCGGGCATCCCGCCCGTACCGGCTGAAACACCCACCAGACGACCCACCCGGCGCGGGTTTGCCGCCGTACGCGGGCGGGCACCTCCGAGTCACGAAACCGCGCCGAACTGACGCCTCTGTCCGAAGTGGCTACTTCGTTCGGCACCCGAGGAGGTAGCACGATGTTCGGAACCAACCTTCTGGATCGCCGCAGCAAGCCCGAACGGATCGCCGACCAGGCGTGGCAGCACCTCAGCTCGGTCCTCGACAGCGCCGGCGACACGGCGCGCTCGGCCGGCCGCGGCACTGCCCACTTCGCCGACGAGGCCGGCGACCGGGTCGCCACCATGGCCGACGAGGCATGGCACCGGGCCGGTGCGGCGTTCGACGCCCTCGCCGGCCGGCGTACGACCTCGTCGATGCCGTGGGCCTGGATCATCGGCGCTGGTGTGGTCGGTGCCGCGCTCGGCTGGGCCGTCGGCACCGCCGCCCGGGCGGCCGTCGCCCGTTCCCGCGACGACGACCACGACGAGCGGATCGAGTTCGTCGACGCCGACCGGCCCGGCGGCGTACCCGCCAAGTAAGAGGCCGACCGGCCGGCGGCGTACCCACCAGGTAGGCGGCCCTGCTCGGCGACCGAGCCCGCCCGCGATCCTGTCGGCTCAGTGACCCACCGGCAGATCGGCTCAGTGACCCACCGGCAGATCGGGTCCGGCGTCGGCGTTCCCGGCCTCCGCCGGCCGGCGCGGCGCGCCCGGCGCCGGCCCGTCGACCGGCGGCACCGGACCGGACGGCACCGGACCCGGCGGCACTGGACCGGGTGGCATTGGCGCCGGCGACACCGGACCGGGTGGCATCAGATCCGGTGACACCGGACCGGACAGCACAGGACCGGGCGGCACCGGTCCGGGCGGCACCAGGGCGGGCGGCACCTGACCGGACGGAACTGATCCGGGTGGTGGCCAGCCCGGCCCCGGCGGCCAGCCCGAGCCCTGCACCGGCCACGGATAGTGCTGCCCGGGCAGTGGCGGCGGCCCAACCGGGGCACCCTGCTGCCCGGCCGGCCAGGGGTACGGCTGCCCCGGCACCGGCGGATACCCACCCCCGGCAGCCGGCGGATACCCGGCTCCGGAGGCCGGCGGATACCCGGCTCCGGAGGCCGGCGGATACCCCGGCCCGAACACCGGCGCATACCCTCCGCCCGCCGGCGGATACCCCGGCCCGAAGGCCGGCGCATATCCGGGCCCGAAGGCCGGAACGGGCGGTGCGTCGGCGGGCGCGGGGACGGCCAGCAGGGCCGGCGAGGCCAGCGTCACGAGCCCGCGCCGGCCGGCGAGCCACAGCACCACCAGCGCGAACCCGACACTGACCACCGAGTCGACGACGGCGAGCTGCCACGGCGCGTCGGCCAGCGTCTCGTCGGCCTCCAGGGTTCCGGTCGCGGCCGAGAACCCGAACGCGACCACGTTGTTGACCACGTGCAGCGCGACCGCGGCCTCCAGGCCGCCGGTGCGTACGGTCAGCCAGCCGGTCACCACTCCCATGACCGTCAGGCTCGCGAACCCCCACGTGGTGCCCCAGCCGTGGGCGGCGGCGAAGAGCACCGCCTGCACCCCGATCGCCGGCCACGGGTTGCGCAGGAACGCGCCGATCGCCTGGATCAGCCAGCCGCGGAAGACGTACTCCTCGGCCGCCGCCTGGAACGGCACCAGGAGCAGCACCATCGCCATTCCGGCCAGGAAGACCGGCCATCCCACCCAGCCGCCGAGGGTCAGCTCGAAGTCGTCGCCGGCGCCGGTCGCCGCGGCCAGGGCCGAGGCGCCGAGCAGCAGGGCACCGACCGCCGGTACGGCGACCAGCACGCACACGCCGAGCCAGCGCCACCGCAGCCGTCCGGTGACCGACGACACCGTTCCCGGGCGGCGGCGCTGCACCGCCCACGCGGCGAAGTACACCACCGGCAGTGCGACGGCGATGCTGAGCACCAGCAGCGCGGTGTCGGGGATCGGGCCGAAGTCGTACCAGCCGTCGGCGTCGCGGGGCGCGTCGGTGAGCAGGCTGACCGCCTCGGCGACGGCGAACAGCAGGCAGTTGAGCGCCAGCAGGCCGCCGAGCACGAGCAGCGTGCCGAGTACGGGGCGCCACCAGCGGTGCCGGGCGGTGCGGGCCAGCCGGTGGTAGGCGATTCCAGGCGGGGGCATGGTCACCCCGCAAGCATCCCCGGTGCGGGCACCGCCCGACAGCCCGGACCCGACCGGCGCGTACTGCGACCGAGGACACGACCAGCCGCACTCGGCCACCCCGGGTCGCGCGCCTTTTCTATCGTCGTACCCGTCATGAGGGTCTCGCGGAGCTGGCTCACCCCCCTGCTGCTGGTGGCGGCGCAGTTGGTGGTCTGGCCCGGTGCGGCCCTGCTCGCCGGCCACCGGCCGGACCGGGTGTCGGTCGCGGCCGGCCTGGTCGCGACCGCGTTCGTCGCCGTCGCGCTCGGCTGGCGGCACCGGGCGCCGGTCACGGTGCTGGCCATCGTGTCGACGGTGGCGAAGCTCGGCTACCTCGCCACCTCGCCCGAGGCACTGGTCGGCCTGGCCATCGCCGAGATGGTCGCGCTCTACACGGTCGCCGCCCGGCGGTCGGCCCGGGTGGCGCTCGTTGCGACCGCCGCCGTCGTCGTCATGGAGGCGGCGCTCACCGCCGGGCTGTACGACACCGGCCGCGGGTACGTCGGTGGCCTGCTCTTCAGCCTCACCCTCTATCTGCTCGCCGTCGGTCTCGGGCGGGGCCGCCGGCGGTGGTACGCGGCCCGGGCGGACGCGGCCGAGCTGCTGGCCTGGGCCGAGGCCGAGCAGCGGCGGGCGGCCGGCCTGGAGCGGGAGCGGCTGGCCCGCGAACTCCACGACGTGAGCGCGCACCATCTGACGTCGATCGTGGTGACGGTGACCGCCGCCGAGCGGCTGGCCGACCGCCGGCCGGAGCTGGCGGCCAAGGCGCTGGAGTTCTCGGCGCGTACGGCCCGGGAGACGTTGGCGGCGTTGCACCGGCTGGTGGCGGTCATGCGTACGACCGACGAGGCGGGGCCGGGCGGCTTGGACGAGCGGCTCGGTGAGCTGGCCGACGGCTTCCGGCGGCTGGGCCAGCCGGTGACCCTGGAGGCCGATCCGGTCGACGTCGGGCCGGCGGTGGGCGAGGCGGCGTACGGGATCGCCCGGGAGGCGTTGACGAACACGCTGCGGCATGCCCCGGGCGGCGCCGTACGGGTCTGCCTGACGCTGGCCGACGACGCGCTCGTGCTGGTCGTCGACGACGAGGGCGGCACGATGCGGCCGAGCGCGGGTGGGCTGGGTTCGGGGCGCGGGATCATCGGGATGCGGGAGCGGGCCGCCACGCTCGGCGGTACCTGCGAGGCGGGTGCCCGGGGCGACGGCTGGCGGGTCCGGGCGGTGCTGCCGTTCGACGGCGCCGCCGCCGGCACGCCGCCACCCGGGGCCGGGTCGGCGCCGGCCGGCTGGTGGCGGGGGCCCCGCGCGATGGACGGCGTGGTCGCGCTGGCCACCGTCGTGCCGCTGGCCGGCGGGCTGCTGGCGGGTTGGGAGGGGCCGCCGGTGCTGGCGCCGGCGACGACGGTGCTGCTGGCGCTGTTGATGGTCCTGCATGCCGTACCGCTGCTCTGGCGTCGGGACCGGCCCTGGCTGGTCCTGCTGGCGGTGGTCGGTTCGGCGGTGTTGTGGCCGGCGGCGGCGCTCTACGCCCGGCTGCCCGGTGACGCGGTGTGGCTGCTGGTGGCGACCGTGGGTGCGGAGCTGGCGGCGGTCTACTCGGTGGCGGCGTACGGGCGGCCGAGGTGGGCGACCTGCCTGGCGGTGCCGGCGGCCGCGGCGGGCTTCGGCACCGCGCTGGTGGCGACCGCCGCCACCGACGGGCGGCTGGGGGGTGCTCCGGCGACGCTGGCGGCGGCCGCGACCATGGCGGCCACGCTCGCGATGCTGCTGGTTCCGGTGCTGGGTGCGGCGTGGACGGCGGGTTTCACGGTACGGGTCCGGCGGGACCGCACCGTCGCCCAGGAGCGGGATGCGGTCGCCGAGGTGACGGCACGGGCGGTGGCGGCGTCGCGGGCCGAGCGGGCACGGATCTCCGCCGGCCTGCGGGCAGCCGTGCTCGAACACGCGCAGGGGGTGCTGGCCGCCGCCGAGGGCAACCGGCTCGACGAGGTGGCGGCCGAGGCTCGCGCGTCGCTCGCCGCGATGCGCGAACTGCTCCGCAGCCTGCGGACCGCCCCGCCGCAACCCGGGCAACAGCCCACCGATTCGTAGGCCGTCGATTCTCCGAAGGCTGGCCCGATCGACCGCACCGCCCCCTACGCAATACTCAGAGTATGCAAATAGCAACAGATATGAATGCGACCGGTTGGGGTGACCGGTTGTCCTTCGCCACAACCAGACTGGACCGGTTCCGCGAGCTCTGCGACGAGTTCTACTACCCGGTCCGGGTCACCGCCCCCATGGGCGCGGACTTCGCGGCCTCGGTCGACGTCATGCGACTCGGTCCGATCACCGTGGGCGAGCTGCGGTACAGCGCCGAAACCACGATCATGGCCGGCGACCTGCTCGCTTATCACGTCAACATGCCGCTGTCCGGGCGGTTCGACAACGAGCACCGCGGCAAACGCTTCGTCGCCCACCCTCGGCGGGCCTGCGTCTACCGGCCGGAAGGGTCCACCCGCATCCATTCGTGGGACAACAACGGCCGGCTGCTCGCGGTGAAGATCGACCGGTCGGCCGTGGAGGCGCAACTGGCCGCCCTGCTCGACCGCCCGCTCCGCGGGTCGCTGAACATGGGCAACCACATCGACCTGGCCACCGGAGCCGGGCAGAGCTGGGCCCGACTGGCGATCCTGGTCCGCGACGAGTTCCACAACGGCGGCAGCGTGGTCGGTCATCCGCTGATCGCCGGACAGTTCACACAGGGCATGATCAGGGGATTGCTGCTCGCCACCGAGCACCGGTACCGCGACGAACTGGACCAGCCGGCGCCGCCCAGCCGGCCCCGTACGGTCAAGCGGGCGATGGAGGCGATCGACGCCAACCCCGCCCACGGGTTCACCTGCGGCGAACTCGCGGAGATCGCCGGGGCGAGCGTCCGCAGCCTCCAGGAGGGGTTCCGCAGGCACCTCGGCCAGTCACCGATGGCCTATCTACAGAGCGTCCGGCTGGCCCAGGCCCACGAGGACCTGCGGCGCGCCGGCCCCGGCGAGGCCACGGTGGCGGACGTGGCACACCGCTGGGGCTGGGGGCACCTGGGCCGGTTCGCGGCGGCCTACCGGGCGAAGTACGACGTACCCCCGTCGACGACGCTGCGAATGGGCTGCGGTCACTCCCCCGGTTCGTGACCGATCCGAGGCGGCGGCGACCCGGGGCCGGCCGGATCGCCGGACGGCGTGCCCACCCCCGGGTCACCAGGCCGCGCGGCTGTCCCCGGATCCCGCGCGTCGAGCCGGTACGGGTACGCGGCGTCGGCGTCCGGGTGGCACGCGGTCGGCCCTCGCCCGGCGCGCAGCCCGGCCAGCGCCCGGTTGGCCGCCGCCAGGCCCTCGTGGACCCGGTCGGCGAGCACCGACCCGCCGGTCCCGTCCGGCTCGCCGCGCGACAGTGCCACGAGCTGGTCGTATCGGACCAGGAAGGTGAGCGCGTCCCGCAACGCGTCGGCCGCCCGAGTCAGATCACGTTCCAGCTCCGCCTGGCCCTCCATGCCACCCCCGCCTCTCTGCGGCACCGGCACCACCCAGCGTCGGGCGGGGCGGGCAGGGCCGTGGCGTGGGCAAGCCGTCCCGCTCGAACGGGTCGGCATGTTCGTTCCACTGCCCGGTGTGGCGGCGGACGATCCGCACCGAACCGTCAGCGACCACACTGCAACGGAATGTAGGCCGGCCATCGCGGAGAGTCGATCCGAAGAGCGCGGAGACGATCCGGATCACGCGGGGTCGCCTGAACCGCACCCCGGCCGCCCGGACGGTCACCCCGGCGGCGGGCGCGCCGGGCCGCCTTCACGGGTGGCGCAGCGTACGCGGGCCGAACCCCGCGTACGCTGCTCAGCCGGTCAGCCCCGGGCGCAGGTGATCGGCGCCGGCACCCCGTTGGTGCCGGTCCAACTGGCGGTGAAGCCGAACGTCGTCGACGCCCCGGCCGCGAGGTTGCCGTTCCAGGCGGCGTTGCGGACCGTGACAGCGGAACCGGTCTGGGTGTGGCTGGCACTCCAGAGCTGGGAGATGGTCTGCCCGTTCGGGAACGTCCAGCCGACCACCCATCCGCTCAGCGGCGACGTGCCGGTGTTGCGTACGGTCACCTCGCCCTGGAACCCGCCCGGCCAGGAGTTGGTCACCTGGTACGTCGCCGTGCAGGCACCGCCCGGCGGCGGCGTGGTCGGCGGCGGAGTCGTGGGCGGAGGCGTGGTGGTCGGCGGCGGAGTCGTGGGCGGAGGCGTCGTCGGCGGAGGCGTGGTCGGCGGAGGCGTGGTCGGCGGCGGCGACGTGGGCCCGCCGAGCCGGTCGGCCACCAGGATGCCCCGGCCGTTGGTGCCCAGGTAGACCCGGCCGTAGACCCTCGGGTCACCGGTCAGCGCCTCGCCCGCGTTGCCGTACTGGTGCTTGTCGTCGTTGATCCGCACCCAGGCGGCACCGGTGTTGTCGGAGCGGTAGACGCCGGTCACGCCGTCGATGGTGCCGACGGCGAACAGCGCCGGGTACGTCTGCCCGGGCGCGGCCCGGCCGAACCCGATGTTCACCGCGTCCTCCACGTTGGACAGACGGGTGAACGACGTGCCCGAGTTCGTCGACCGGTACAGGCCGGTCTCACCGGCGAGCCAGATGTCGCCCTCGCGGCCGGCGACCGCCTTGAACTTCACGTTGCCGGTGCCCGGCAGTCCGGTGGCGGCGGTCGCGGTGAAGCTCGCCCCGCCGTTGGTGCTGACGTAGAACCTGCCGGCGCTGAAGCCGTAGAACTTGTTCGGGTTGACCCGGTCGGACTCCACTGTAGATCCGGTGGGCAGGCCGGTCGACTGGGTCCAGGAGTTGCCGAAGCCGACCGAGTAGTGCACCCCGACGCCCTTGGGCGCCCAGACGAACCGGCTGCCGTCGGCCGCCGCGGCGACCGTACCGCCCTCGTTGATCCCGCCCGGCTCGCTGCCCTGGAACCAGTTGGCACCGCCGTCGGTGGAGAACGCCACGTGGCTGTCGTTGGGTCGGTCGGCGTCGTTGAAGTTGCCGGCCCGCACCATCACGCTCGGGTTGGTCTCGGCGTAGTCGAGGCTGGTGCCGCTGGTGAAGCCGGGCTGGGTGAACAGCATCGGCGGCACCGCGTCGAGGTTGGTGTGCCGGAAGCCGCCGAGGTCGCCCAGCGCGCTGATCAGCGGTGCCGAGCCGGTCGGCGGGCTGATCAGGTCGAGTACGTTCGTCTCCTCCAGGCCCTTGACCATCGGCCGGATGGTGATCTGGCCACCGGTGTCCCACTTCTTCAGGTCGGTGGAGCCGTAGATGGTGGCGCCGGTGCCGTACATGAAGCGGTTGGAGTCGTGCGGGTCGATCTCGACCGAGTCGTTCATCCAGCCGAGTTTCGGCGTCTCCTCCGGGGGTGACGGGTTGGCGCCCCAGCTCAGCCACGGCACCGAGGAGATGTCCATGGTGTACCGCTTGCTGCGGTTGGGATAGCTGGTGAAGTCCCAGGCCCGGGTCCAGGTCGCGCCGCCGTCGGTGCTGCGGAAGATGATCGCGTCCGGCCACCAGGAGATCTGGGTGGCGACCATCAGCGTGTTCGGGTTCTGCCGGTCGATGGTCAGGCCGCTGTAGCCGTAGTAGAGGTCGGTGCTGCTCGACGGCACCGGGCTGATCTGCGTCCAGGCGCCGGTCGCGGTGGCGTACTTCCACACGTCGCCCTTGCCACCCTCGTACGGGCCGCCGTTGTCGCTGGTGGCGATGTAGAGGTAGCCACCGACGGTGTCGAGCACGCCCTTGTGGGCCAGGAATCCGGTCGGCTGCCCGGCCAGCCGCGACCAGGTGGTGCCGCCGTCGGTGCTGCGGTAGACGGTGTTCTCCTTGTCGGCCACCCCGACGTAGATGGTCTGGGTGGTGTTGCCGGCCGTACCGGTGCGCTTGTCGAAGGTCACCCACACCACGCCCGGCCGGTGGTTCAGGTAGTCGTTCGGGTCGTTCGGGTCCTGGGCGTAGTTGCCCGGGTTGGGGAAGCTCGCGACCTTGGCCCAGGTGGCGCCGTGGTCGGTGCTGCGCCACAGGCCGTTGCCGTTCGGCGCGCCCAGGTAGAGGATGCTGTTGCGGTTGGGGTCGACGGCGAGCCGCTCGCCCATGCCCCGGCCGGGCATGTTGCCGCCGAGCTTGAACGGCAGCTCGGTCGCCTGCCAGGTCGCGCCCTTGTCGGTCGACCGCAGGATCGCCCCGTTGTTCGGGTCCCAACTGTTGGTGTACATGCCGGCGGCGACGTACACCCGGTTGGTCTGCACCGGGTCGGTGGCGAGGCTGACGACACCGTTCCAGCCCCACCGGTCCCAGCCGATGTGGTCGAGCAGCGGAGTCCAGGACTGGCCGGCCTGGTCCCAGCGGTAGGCGCCGCCGATGTCGGTGCGGGCGTAGATCAGGTTCTTCTCGGTCGGATTGAACACGATCCCGGGTACGTAGCCGCCGCCGTCGATCCGGACGTTCTTCCAGGAGTACGGCTCCGAGGCGGCGGCCAGTGCGGGTGACGCGGTGCTGACGACGACGTGCGCCGCCACCGCCACCGTGCCGGCGGCCAGCACGGCCGCGAGCACACCGGCAAGACTTCTGCGCATGTAGGGCTACCTCTCATGGGTGCGCTGAGCAGACGGTTCTCCCACCGGCACGTCGAGAGGTGTGGGGGCGCGGGGGTACGGAGAGTGCGAACGCGCCCTGCGGCGTGCCGGAGACGGGAACGCGCGCCCTGCGGCAGGCAGGGACGCGGAGGTGGCGGAGCTGCCCTGGGCTCCCGCACCGGTTGGTGGCTCCCGCACCGGCCTCACCCAAACATTCACACACAGATATCGACGCTGTCAAACATCTGCGCCTGCCGTGGGCGACCGCTCAGGCGCCGGTCTCCGTGGCCGGTTCGGTGGTCGGCGTGACCGGTGCGATGGTGGCCGGTGGGGTGGTCGGCGACGGGGTCGACGGCGACGGTGACGGCGGCCCGGTGGTCGGCGGCCGGGGTGGCACGGTCGCCGCCGGGATGGTCACCAGGCTGCCGGTCGGCGCCGGCGTGCCGTAGCCGGTGCCGGGACCGGGGTCGACCGGCCGGCCGGGCAGCTCGGCCGGCGTGGGCGAAGGGATCACCCGCGGGCTCGGCCCGGCGGTCGCCGACGGGGCGACGGCCGGCGGCGGCACGGGCGCGGGTCCGCCGCGCAGCAGGGTGCCGCCCAGCCACACCGCCGGACCGATTCCCACCGCCACGATCCCGGCGAAGAACATCGCCACATGCCTGTCCACCCGGGCACTCACGGCGCCAATACCATCACGCCGGCACCCGGCGGCGAGGCCGCGCGCCGGCACTGGACGGCAACGGTCGGATGACGTTTTGGTGACCGGTGCGTCACCTGTCCCCGAGCCGGAAGAGCACCGCGCCGTCGACCTCCTCCCGGGTGACCGGAAGCCCGTCGATCGGCCGGTCGAGCATGTCCTGCCAGCCGGTGCCGGGCAGGTAGCCGGGCAGCACGACGACCGTACGCACGCCCAGTCCCCGCAGGTAGTCGATGCTGGTGGCGTCGGGGAAGGAGACGGTCATCGTCCGGGTCTGCGCCTGGGTCTGCGGCACGTGGGCGGCGAGGCCGTTGGCGATGCGCGGGAAGCCGTCGGTCGACCAGAGCATGTAGTGCAGTTCGGCGATGCCCTCGGGCGGCAGGATCAGCAGCGGTTCGGCGACATCGCGCAGGGCGAGCGGGGCGGGCGGGGCCGGCGGATGCGGGGTGCGGTTGACCCCTTCCAGCAGCACGAGGGCGAGCGGGACCAGGGCGAGGGCCATAGCCATCCGGTCGCGCCGCCGGCGCGCGGCCGGCGTCGGGACGACCGGGTGGTCCGCCGGCCCGCCGGAAGCCGCCCGGGCGAGGGTGTCCGCCCGGCGTGGCGCGGGTATCCCGCGGCCCGGCCCGGCCTCGATCACCGGCACGTCGGCGGCCGGCGGTGCCGCCGGTCGCAGCCGGGGGACGCCGGCGACCACCGTGTCGTGGTCGGCCCGGGCGGCGGCCGGCACGGTCGTGGCCGGCCCGTCCCCGGCGGTGACCGCCTCGGCCGCGTCCTTGACGCCGGCCGGAGCGGCGGTCACGGCGGGCAGCGGTGCTTCCCCGCCGGCCGGCCGGTCCCTGCCGTCGACGTCCTCCTCCACATCGGACGATGCGGTGCCGGCCATGCTCACCGCGCCGGCCGCGAGGAGGCCGAGCAGCAGGGTGGTCCACAGCACCAGCCGGCCGGGCGTACGCATCGCGTCCCAGCCCGGCAGCAGGTTCATCAACGTGACGTAGCCGGGATCGCCGTCGCCGAGGAACGAGCTTCCGGTGGCCAGGATCGCGCTGACCAGCACCCCGACCCCGAGCGCGATCCGGTGCCGCAGCCGCCACACGGAGAAGAACAGGCCGGTGACGGCGAGGCCGATCAGGGTGACCCCGGGCAGCAGCGTCATCTCCCCGGCGAACGACAGCGTCTCCCGGGCGGCCGCGTGCCGCTCGCCCCAGAGCCACGACTCCCCCGGCGCGGTGAAGAAGCCGCGCAGCGGCGGCGAGAACTGGTCGATGTGCGCGACCGTCCGCCGGCTGTCCGGGTGCAGCTCGACCACCTTGAGGTAGGGCAGTGCCATGAACACGGTGACGGCGGCGAAGACCGTGCCGCCGGTCAGGTCGGCGATCAGCAGCCGGCGGCCGAAGACCGGCCGCCCACGGCGCCACCAGGCCCAGCCGTAGCCGGCCGCGGCCACCAGCACGGCGGCGGCCAGGAGGTAGCCGAACGGCAGGCCGACGCCGAAGCCGAGGGACATCTGCCAGGCCGCCACCAGCCAGCCGGCGACCGCCCAGCCGGGGCGGCGCGACTCGGGCCGGTAGCCGTGCCGCAGCGACCAGCCGTGGCCGCGGGCCAGCATCGCCAGGGCGAGGGTGATCCCGCCGGTGGACAGCACGTGCAGGTGTCCGGCCTGGGCGAGCTTCCACGGCGCGTACGCGAACGCGACGCCGGCCACCGCGGCGCCGATCCGGGTCGCGCCGAGCTGGCGGCCCAGCGCGTACGTCCCGAAGAACGCGAGCGCGTGCACCAGGACGTACAGGATGTTGTAGCGGGCGACGGCGGCCACCGGCCCCTCGCCGATCATGCCGAGCGGCGCGTATCCGAGCAGGGTGTCGGAGTAGGCGTAGGTGAACAGCTCGGGATAGAAGGTGTTGGAGTGCCACAGGCTGGTCGGGTCGGTCTTCAGCGCGTGCCCGCCCCAGGCGATCTGCCAGGCTTGCAGGGTGGGGTCGCCGGTGTCCTGCGGGATGGTGCCGGTGATGTCCCGCAGCGTCGGCCACGTGAACAGCGCGGCGAGCAGCAGGCTGCCGGCGGCGGCGATGGTCCATTCGTGGCCGGCCACCCTCCGCAGCGCTGCGGCGAGGCGGGGCAGGACCGATTTACCTTCTACGGTCATGCGCCACCTCGCTCCGCTCGGCGATCGCATGACTGGGCCCTGAGCAGGCCGATTCCCTCACTACGCTCGGTCATAGCGACGTCCTTGCCGGGGGCGGGGCGCGGGAGGCGTCCGGGTGGTGACAGATCCTCCACTATGGCGCCGGCCGCTGTCGACCCCGTCCTACGATCGACGCCGATCGAAGCCGGACGTGCCGGTGCCGGCGCCCCGGGGAGGAGGGGCGCCGGCACCGGCAGGCTGGGAAACGGGACCGGGGGGTTACCCGGTGACCAGGCTCAGGCCGTAGGTGCTGAGGATCGGGTTCACCGGCTGGTAGTAGGTGGTGCCGCCGAAGCTGCAGTTGCCGGAGCCACCGGAGGTGACGCCCTGGGCCTCGGTGCCGGTCAGCCAGGAGCCGCCGGAGTCGCCGGGCTCGGCGCAGACGTTGGTACGGGTCAGGCCGTAGACGGTGCCCTGCGGGTAGTTGACGGTGGAGTTCTTGACCTGGAGGGTGCCGCAGTGCCATCCGGTGGTGGAGCCGGAGCGGCAGATCGCGGAGCCCTCGGACGCCTCGGCGGAACCGGTCACCGTGACCGTGCCGCTGGCGTAGTTGTTGACCAGCGGGGCCGGGTTCCAGCTCGAGTTGGTGGCCACCCAACCCATGTCGTCGCCGGGGAACGACGAGCCCTGGAAGGTGCCCTGGGTGACGTTGTTGTGGCCCTGGGTCGGGGTTCCCACCGTGCCGCAGTGGCCGGCGGTCACGAAGCCGCCGACGACCGAGAACCCGACGGAGCAGCGGCCGCCCATGTAGTAGGCGTCGCCACCGACCACGTCGTACAGCGGACGCGGGGACTCGTCCACCGTGACGACGTCGACGGTCGCGGCGTCGACCCCGGCGGCCTTGATGAACTCGGCGGCGGCGGTGGCCGCGCCCGGGTCGGCGAGCAGGACGACCCGGTTGGACTTCGCGTCGACATGCCAGCCGCTGATGGCGGCACCGGCGGCACCCGACTTGGCGTCCAACTTGGACTTGGTCGAGTCGAGGTCGGCGGCGCTGCGGTCGACGACCTTCGCGGTGGCGCCGGTGGCGCGTACGGCCGCCGCGTCGCGCTCGCTGGTGACGGCGACGACCAGGGCGGAGTTGTCCACCCAGGCACCGGCGAAGCCGGCACCGAGTTGCTTGCGCAGTTGCTGCTCGGTCTTCGCGGCGACCGCCTCGTCGGCGATGCGCTGGCGGGCCTGCGACTCGGTGAGCCCGAGGTCGCGTTCCATCGCGGCGAGCATTCCGGCCGGTACGTCGGCCGCGGGGGTCGGGGCCGCCGAGGCCGGCCCGCCGATGGCGAGCACGGTGGTCAGGCCCCCCGTCGCGACGGTGAGCGCGACGGCGGTGGCGAGGGTACGGCGCATTCTCGTCTCCTTCGTGTGGGGGATCCCGGACGCCCCGCTACCAGCGGTTAATGGGGGAAATCGGCGGGAAGGCCCCGGGCACGAATCAACTGCCATACCGACGTGGCTGAACTTGAGCAGCCAATAGGTAGCGGTCAACGTCCGGACGGATGATTGCCTCATCACCCGAAAGGACTGAACGCAGATTAACCATTGATCGAGATCTGTGGCTACATAACGTTGGGGTCATACCCCCGGTGTTATGGAACCGGTATCACCCGCCCCGGACGACGCCGCCTCACCCGCCCACGGCGCAACATCGATCCTGGTAGGGCAGGCCGACCGGAGGGGAAGGTGACCATGGCGACGGCAGGGATGACGCGCACCGACGAGGAACTCCAGCGCGACGTTCTGGACGAGCTGAAATGGGACGCCCGGGTGCAGCCCAACGAGATCGGGGTCATCGCCCGCAACGGGGTCGTGACCCTGAGCGGAAAGGTCGACAACTACGCGCGGAAGTGGTCGGCGGAACGCACCGCCCACCGCGTACGCGGGGTCCGGGCGGTCGCCAACGACATCGAGGTGCAGTTGTCCCCCGCGGCCGAACGCACCGACTCGGACATCGCCGACGCCGCGACCCGGGCCCTGGAATGGGACGCGTTCGTGCCGGTCGACAACATCGACGTGACCGTCTCCGCGGGTTGGGTGATGGTGCGGGGCGAAGTCGAGTGGGAATACCAGCGCCGGGCCGCCGAACGGACGGTACGCCGCCTCGCCGGCGTACGCGGCGTCACCAACGGCATGACCGTACGGCCCCGGGCCGGGATCTCCCCCGACGACCTGCGGCAACTGATCGGCGAGGCCCTGGTCCGCAGCGTCGAGACCGACGTCGACCGGCTGACCATCGCCGTACAGGGCGACCGGGTGGTGCTCAACGGGAGTGTGCGCTCCTGGCTCGAACGCGAGGAGGCCGAGCGGGTCGCCTGGTCGGCACCGGGCGTCTCGTCGGTCGACAACCGGATCAAGGTCAGCCTGTGACCGCGGCCGGGATCACACCGCTGCAGGTGACCGTCAGCCGGCTGCGCGCCGCGGTGACCGACGAGGATCACACCCAGGGGCCGATGGACGCGCCGGCCACCGTGGTCGTGTACGGCGACTTCCAGTGCCCGCACTGCGCGGCGGCGTACCCGAACCTGCGGGAGCTGCGACGGCAGCGGCCGGGCACCGTACGGCTGGTGTTCCGGCACTTCCCGCTCGCCAACGTGCACCCGTACGCCGAGATCGCCGCGGAGACCGCCGAGGCGGCCGGCGTACGGGGGCAGTTCTGGGCCATGCACGACTGGCTCTTCACCCACCAGGACCAACTCGACCCGGTGCACCTGGCGCTGGGTACGCAGCACGTCGGCCTCCCGGTCGAGGAGGTCGCCGCCGAGGTCAACGACCACGTGCACCTCGACCGGATCCGGCGCGACTTCGTCAGCGGGGTGCGCAGCGGGGTGGACGGCACGCCGAGCATCTTCGTCAACGGGATGCGGCACGAGGGGACGTACGCCCTGTCCGACCTGCTGACCGCGGTCGACGGCGCCGCCCACCACTGAGCGGGCGGCGCCGGCCGCCGGCTCCGGTCCACAGTGGATACAACGATCAGAGCAGGCGCAGTTCGCGGGCCCGGCGGACCGCCTCGCGGCGCCTCGTGGCGTCCAGCTTCCGGTAGATGTTGCGCACGTGCGTCTTCACCGTGTTGACCGAAAGCGACATCTCGGCAGCTATTTCCACATTGGACAGGATGCTCTGGAGGTAGCGCAGCACGGTCAGTTCCCGCTCGGTCAACTCCTCCCCCGTCGGCGGCGCCGGTGGCGGCGCGCCCGGCACCGGCCCGGCCGCCGCGCCGGTCGCGTCGATCAGCTCGTTGACCAGCGGCCAGTACGCGGTTCCCGAGTCGAGGTGCGCGGCCAGCAGGTCGCGCAGTGGCGGGCCGTACCGGACGAACACCCGCCGGAACCCTTCCGGCTCGGCGAGCGCGAGCACCCGCTCCAGGGCCCGGGTCGCCCGCCGCCGGTCGCCGAGCCGGCTGGCGGTCAGCGCGTCCAGCAGGCCGGCGTCGAGCCGTACCGCGAGCCGGTCTCCGGGCCGGCCGTCCTCCCAGGTGGGCAGCAGCCGCGCGGCGGTCCGCGGGTCGCCGCCGCGCAGGTGGGTACGGGACAGCGCCACCGCGACCGGTGCCGGCAGCGCCGTCGCCCCGTCCGCCGGGGCGGAGCCGTTCGGTCCCCGACCGGGCCGGAATCGGTCGACCAGCGGTCGCAGCACCGTCCGGGCGGTGTCCACGTCGCCGTGCGCCGTACGCAGCTCCGCCTCCGCGACGGCGAACCAGAGCGCGACGAACCGGGCGGTCGGCCGGCCGGACAGCGCCGAACGACCGGCACGCAACGCCTGGTAGCCACCGGTCAGGTCGCCCCGGTCCTGGCGCAGCTCGGCGGTGACGACGTCGACCAGCGCGGCGAGCTGGGGCTCCTCGGCCCGCCCGGCGGCGGTGATCTCCGCCTCGGCCTCGTCGGGCCGGCCCCGCTCCGCCGCGACGACGGCCAGGGCCAGGTGGGCGTACGCGCAGTCGGGCGGGCGGACCGGGTCCTGGCACCGGGGCAGGGCGAGCACCTGCCGGGCGATCCGTTGCGCGGCGTCCAGCTCGCCGCGGAGCGCGCGGATCAGCGCCAGCCGGCTGCCGCAGGACAGCACGGCCCGGTCCGGCCCGGCCGCCTCCGCGTCGGCGAGCCCGTCGACCAGTACGACCTGTGCGCCGTCGAGGTCACCGGCGGTCAGCCGGGCGGCCCCGAGCGCCGCCTGAGCCGCCGCCCGCTCCCGCCCGTCGCCGTTCGGTTCGACCAGGGCGAGCAGCCGGCTGGCGGCCGACCGCACCGTGCCGTCGTCACCGCCGAGTTGCGCGAACACCAGGTGGACGGCGGCGGCCAGCACCACGAACCGGTCCCGCCGCCCGCCGGTCAGCCGCCGCGCGAGTTCGTCGCCGAGCCGCAACCAGCTCTCGGCCGTCGCCGGGTCGTCGCCGAGCCGGTCCAGCGCGTAGGCGAGCGCCAGCTCCGGCCCGGCCCGGACCGCGTCGTCCGGCGGCGGCGGAGCCGGGTCGGTGGCCGGCCCGGCCGGGACGTACGGGAGCAGCTCCGGCCAGTGCCCGGCCAGGACGCCGGTGGCGCCGGCCCAGTCGCGGGCGGCGAGTGCGTGCCGCAGCGCCTCGGCGGGCCGGGCCTGCCCGGCATGCCACGCCGCGGCGCGGCGGTGCAGGTCGGCGGTCGCACCCGGATCGTGCCGGTGCAGCTCGGCACGCAGCAGTTCGCCGAGCATCCGGTGGCACCGCCAGGCCGGCGGCCGGCCGCCGGCCGCGCGGACCAGCCCGGTGTGCCGTTCCAGTTCGCCGAGCAGCCGTTCGCCGTCCGGGCGGCCGGTCAGCGTCTCGACCAGTTCGCCGGTGAGCCGGTCGGCGACGCAGCCCCGCCGCAGCACGTCGCGCAGGTCGGCGGGCAGCCCGGCGAGAACCTCCTCGGCCAGGTAGCCGGCGATGACCGGATGGTCGCCGGTGAACCCGTCGACCAGGCCCGCCGGCTCGGGGTGGCCCTTCAGCGCGTCCGCCGCCAACCGCAACCCGGCCGGCCAGCCCTCGGTGCGGTCGTGCAGGTCGTCGACGAGTCCGGCCGGCAGCGCGACCCCGTGCCCGGCGAGCAGTTCGGCGGCCTCGTCCGGGCCGAAGGTCAGGTCGGCGGCCCGGATCTCGGTCAGCTCGTCGGCGAGCCGGAACCGGTGCAGCGGCAGGGCCGGCTCCCGCCGGGTGCCGACGACCAGCCGCAGCCGCTGCCCCGCGTGCCGCAGCAGCAGGTCGACGCCGGCCAGCACGTCGGCGTCGTCGAGCAGGTGGAAGTCGTCGACGATCAGGGTGACGGGCTCCGGCCGCCGGGCGAGCGCGTCGGCCAGTCGTAGCGGCCCGTCGGAGCCGGCGGTGGTGTCGGACCCGGCGGTGGTGTCGAGTGCGGCGCGGACGTACGCCCAGAAGCGGTCGGCGCCGTCGCCGGCGTCGACGGACAGCCAGCCCGGCGGGCCGTCGGGCCGCTCGCGCGCCCAGGCGGCGAGCAGGGTCGTCTTGCCCCAGCCCGCCGGTCCGGTCACGATCGTGACCGGACCGGCGGCACCGGAGTCGAGCAGCCCGAGAAGCCGCGTACGCCGTACCGACACCGCCGGTGCCGGCGGCACGGCCAGCTTCGACGCCAGCAGGGGAAGATCCCCGGTGACTTCGCGGTCCTCGCGCATCCGTCCCACCCCCGCGGAGACGAATCGATGGCTGCCAACTGCGGGAGCCGTGACGGCCTCCCGTGCGGTCGGCGGTTACCCACCTCGGCGGGGTTCACCCCTTGCGGACGAGACATCTTCACCCGGCCGGCGCCGGACGGTTCACTCCGTGGACCGGGCGGCCCCCATCGGTTCGCGGACCAGGGACTGGTCGATGAAGCAGTACTGCCAGTTCTCGCCCGGCTCCAGCGACCGCATCAGCGGATGCCCGGTCTCCCGGAAGTGCGCCTCGGCGTGGTTGTTGACCGAGTCGCTGCAACAGCCGACCGCGCCGCAGGTCAGACACATCCGCAACTGCACCCAGTCGTCGCCGGTCTCGGCGCACTGCGGGCACTCGTCGGCGTCGCTCTCGGTGATCTGGATCCGGTCGAGGTGGGTGCAGGCGGTGCTCGTCGTCTCCTCGCGGACGTAGCGCCAGTTGGACTTGATCAGCCGGTCCGGCATCACCCGGGCCAGGTAGCGCGACTGCGACGCGAGCAGCGGGCTGAGGACGGCGAGCACGAGTACGTAGAGGGCGACGAACGGGCCGATCCGCGCGTCGAGGCCGGCGGCGAGCGCCATCGTGGCCAGGATCAGCGAGAACTCGCCACGGCCCAGAACGGTCAGGCCGACGTTGGCGGCCCCGCGCTGGTTGAAGCCGAAGAGGCTCCCGGCGATCATGCCGGCGATCACGTTGACCACGATCGTCACCAGCACCGCGATCAGCACCGGCACCGCGACCGTGCCGATCGCACCGATGTCGATGCTCAGGCCGAACGCCACGAAGAACACCGCGGCGAAGACGTCGCGCAGCGGCAGGACCAGCCGCTCGACCCGCTCCCGGACCGACGTACGGGCCACCACCAGGCCGATCATCAGCGCGCCGATCGCGTCGGAGACGCCGACCTCGGCCGACAACCCGGCGACGAGGACCACCAGGCCGACCATCAGGATCGCCAGCAGCTCGTCCTCGTGGCTGTCGATGATCTTGCCGATCACGCGGGCCCCGAACCGGGCCAGGGCGAACAGCAGCGCCAGGTAGCCGAAGCTGATGCCGATCCGCAGCGCCAACTGCCCCGGCGAACCGGCGCCGGACAGGATCGGCGACAGCAGGGCCAGGTAGAAGGCGAGGAACAGGTCCTCGATCACGATGATGCCGAGGATCACCGGCGTCTCGGCGTTGGTCAGCCGGCGCAACTCGATGAGCAGCTTGGTGGCGATCGCCGACGACGAGATGCCGAGCGCCCCGGCGATCACGAACGCCTCCGAGGTGCCCCAGCCCAGCGCGAACCCCAGGACCAGGCCGGCGCCGACGTTCAGGCCGATGTAGCAGCCGGCCGCGATGAACAGCCGCTTCCCGCTGCCGAGCACCTGCTCGACCGGGAACTCGACCCCGAGATGGAACAGCAGCAGCACCAGGCCCAGCGACGCCAGCAGCGACAGGTCCTCCGGGTGCGGGATCAGCACCGGGCCGGGCGTGCCGGGGCCGAGCAGCATCCCGGCCAGCATGAAGAACGGTACGGTCGGCAGCCCGAACCGCCGGCCGGCGCGGGCCAGCAGGCCCGCGATCAGAACCAGGGCGCCGAAGCCGATCAGGTCAGCGTGCACGTGTGGGTCCCGCAGCCTCAGTCGAAGAATGTGCCGGCGAGCACGGCCCCGACCTTGCGGGCCTGTTCCTCGGTCAGCTCGATCACCGCGACCGGCTCGTCCGACTTGGCGGTGAAGACGTAGAGGTCACGCACCCCGTCCCGGCGGGTCACCACCGAGACCCGGTCGGTGCTGCCACCCAGGTCGAAGTCGTAACGCTTGCCGATGCCCGGCAGCTCCTGCACCCGTACACCCTTGCCCATGACACCCACTCGCTTCGCTCGCAGTCGCCATGCGCCGGCCCGGGCCAACCGGCCCCGCCCGCTCATGACCACTCTCCCCGACGACCGGACGGTCGCTCGTCGCCCGCAAAGCGTACGCGCCCCCGGGCCCGTACCGGAGCCACCGATCCCCCGGGATCGATCTTTTACATGCCCGACATTGATCACGCGTCCGGACGGATACTCGGTCGGTGTACGAAGCCATCTGCCACGGCGGACCGCTCGACGGCCAGCACGCCATCAGCCGGCGCCCGGCGGGGTTCCTCCTCGTCGACCGGCCGGCCGGGCAGTGCTGGATCTACGACTACCGGGCGGACGCCGGCTTCGAGGTCCGGGCCCCGGACGGGATGCCGGTGCTGACCACCGGGCCGCGCGGCCGGCACCGGGCGGCCGAGGAGGGCCGATACGACGTACTCGCCGCACCCTGGGTCGAAACGGAGGCGCCGTTCGACGGCGGCGCCCGGCGGCCGGGCGGGTGACCGGACGATGACCACCGAGACCACCCGGCAACTGCGGTACGCCGCCCAGAAATGGGAGGACGAGGCCGGCTACCCGTCGGCGGTGCTGTCCGGAATCGTTCCCGACGCCGCGCACCTTGCCCGCGGCGGCCCGCACGTGTCGATCGAGGACCTGCGGCTGCACGGCAACTATCCCGACTACAGCACCCCGGACCCGCTCGGCCGGCCGCCGGCGGTGGTGAACCTGAAGGCCGCCGCCGCGATCGACATGTCGGTCAGCCGGGCCGACATGGTCAAGTCACACGGCCGGGTCTACCGGGTCTGGCTCGACCCGACCGACCCGCGCCGCCGCTACGTCAACGCGATCAACGTGTGGGACGGCGTGCCCGGCAACCTGCCCGACCGGTTCAACTTCCAGACCGGCGAGCGCACCAAGACCGACCGCAGCCACGAATGGCACTGCCACGCCGACTTCGTCCGGTCGCGCTGGGACGAGCAGTCCGTCGGCCGCGCCGCCGCCGACCGGGCCGCCCGCGCCTTCGTCTCGCTGATCAGCGGCGAGAGCCGGCAGACCTGGATCGACCGCGAGGGACCGGCCATCGCCGGCGAGGAGGTCATGGAGGCATCGAACAGCCCCGGAAGACCTTCAAGATCGCTCTGAACCAACTAGGCCGAACGGCGTACGACCAGGTGCAGGAACTCGCCGTCGCGGTCCGGCGCCGGCCGGTCGTCCAGTTCGGCCAGCACCGAGTCGACCACCACCCCGGCCAGCGCGTCGATGTCGATGGCGACGGTGGTCACCCCGATCGCGGCGATCGGCACGTTGTCCACCCCGATCACGTCCAGGTCGACGCCGGCCCGCAACCCCATCGTCTCCAGCCCGGCCATCAGCACCAGCGCGACGTCGTCGTTGTGGGCGCAGACGGCGGTGACCGGCTCGGGCCGGTCCCGCCACGACGCGACGGCGGGCCGTACGCCGGCGCGCTCGAAGTCGACCACCTCGACGACCGGTTCCGGCAGCCCCGCTTCGGCACACACCTGGCGTACGCCGCTGAGCCGGCTGTCGGCGAAGACCTGGAGGTGCGGGTCGCCGGGCATGGCGAACCCGAGCCGGCGGTGGCCCTTCGACAGCAGGTATTCGGCCTGCATCCGGCCGATCCGTGGGAAGGAGACGATGCCGTCGACGTCGACGAGCCGGGCCTCGGCGTATTCGACGGCGGCCCGCTCGTCGGCGCTGAGGCCACCGGTGGTGACGACCAGGGCCGGCGACACCAGCCCCCACAGGTCGGTGATCGACCGCAGCGCCTCGGCGTGGTGGTGCACCAGCAGGGCGTATCCGCGGGCGGCCAGGGCGGTGTTCAGCGCGTCGAGTGCCTTGTCGAACAGGAAGCCGATCCCGAAGCCGGGCACCAGGGCGAGGACGAGGTTGGTGCGACCCGACCGCAGGGCCCGCGCCGGCGCGTACGGCATGTGCCCGAGCCGTTTCGCTGTCGACCGGACCAGTTCTCTGGTCGCCTGGGAGATGTTGCGGTTCGATACGTCGTTGAGCACGTAGCTGACCGTCGCCCTGGACACCCCGGCGGCGCGGGCGACGTCGGCGCTGGTGACCCGGCGCCGCCGGCCGGCCGGACGATCGCCATCGACAGTGGTCACTGCATTGCCCGCTCGGGTAGACCTCGCATGGCGGTCGATTATCGCACGGGGTAACACTGCGCGACGATCCGGAGACAGGTTGGCCGGGGCGGGCGTCTCCGCTTCGGTCCGGGGACGCCCGCCCGGGCCTCACATCCGGTCCGGCGTGCCGATCCCGAGCAGGTACAGCCCCTGACGCAGCACCCGGGCGGTGAGGTCGCACAACACGAGCCGGCTGTCGCGGACCGGGCCGTCGGCGCGCAGGACCGGGCACCGCTCGTAGAAGCCGCTGAAGGTCGCCGCCACCGTGTGCAGGTAGCCGGCTAGCCGGTGGAACTCCAGGCTCTGCCCGACCTCGGTGACGACCGGCTCGAAGCCGAGCAGTTCCAGCGCCAGGGCCCGTTCCGCCGGATCACCGATGACGACGGGGGCGCCGGCCGGTACGCCGGTCCCGGCCCGCCGGAAGATGGACCGGATCCGGGCGTGGGCGTACTGGAGATAGGGGGCGGTGTTGCCGTCCAGCGACAGCATCCGCTGCCAGTCGAAGACGTAGTCCTTGATCCGGTCGGTGGACAGGTCGGCGTACTTCACCGCCCCGATCCCGACCGCCCGTGCCACCTCGGCGACGGCCGCCCCGTCCAGGTCGGGGTTCTTCCGCCGGGCCAGTTCGGCGGCCCGTTGGACGGCCTCGTCGAGCAGGTCGACGAGCTTCACCGTGCCGCCGGCCCGGCTGCGCAGCATCCGGCCGTCCGGCCCGAGAACCGAACCGAAGCCGACGTGTTCGGCGGTGACCGGCGGCCGCAGCCAGCCCGCCTCCCGGGCGACCGCGAACACCATCTCGAAGTGCTGCCGCTGCGGTGTCCCGACGACGTAGAGCAGCCGGGTCGCGCCCAGGTCCACTACCCGGTGCCGGATCGCCGCGAGATCGGTGGTGCCGTACCCGTACCCGCCGTCCCGCTTGCGGACGATGACCGGCAACGGCTCGCCGTCCCGGCCGGTGAAGCCGGCCGGGAACACGCAGGCGGCGTCGCCGCTGTCGCGCAGCAGTCCGGCCCGGTCCAGTTCGGCGACCACCGGGGCGAGCCGGTCGTTGTAGCGGCTCTCCCCCTGGAAGTCGGCGGCGGTCAGGGTGACGTCGAGCCGGCCGTAGACGGACAGGAAGTACCGCTCCGACTCGGCGACCAGCAGCCGCCACAACCGCGACGTCAGCTCGTCGCCGCCCTGCAACGCCACCACCCGGCGCCGGGCCCGTTCCCGGAACGCGTCGTCGGCGTCGAACTTCACCCGCGCCGCCCGGTAGAACGAGTCGAGGTCACCGACCGACAGCTCGTGCGCCGCCGTCGCCTCCCCCAGGTCGAGCAGGTGCTCGATCAGCATCCCGAACGGCGTGCCCCAGTCACCCAGGTGGTTCGCCCGGAGGACGGTGTGCCCGAGCCACTGCGAGAGCCGTACGGCGGCGTCGCCGATGACCGTCGACCGCAGGTGGCCGACGTGCATCTCCTTGGCGACGTTCGGCCCCGAATAGTCGACGACCACGGTCTGCGGCGTGCTGCTGGCCGGGACACCCAGCCGGTCGTCGGCGGCCATCTCGGACAGCAGCGAACCGAGCGCGCCGTCGGCGACGGTCAGGTTGACGAAGCCGGGCCCGGACACCTCGACGGACGCGCACAGGCCGGAGAGGTCGGCCCGGCGCACCACCTCGGCGGCCACGTCCCGTGGTGCCCGGTGCAGCCGGCGGGCCAGCGACAGGGCGGCGTCGGACTGGAAGTCCGCGTGCTGCGACCGCCGTACGGCCGGGCCGACCGGCTCACCGGAGCCGGCCTCGCCGCCGGCGGCGGTCACCGCCGCAAACGCCGGTGCCAGCCGGTCGGCGAGCAGCTTTTCGAGATTCATCGGTACGCCAATCTCGGCCCGGCCACGGTGCGGCCACGGGCCCGACGGGGCGGACCGGTCGACGGTGAGATGCATCCGGCGGATCGATCCGCCGGACACGGAAAAGGTCAGTGCAGGCGGTCTGGCAGGGCTCGCAGGCGAGCCGCCCGTCGCTCGCGCAGAGCCGACGGGACGCACAGACCGGTGCTGGACATGGCCGAAGCGTACCCGGAAGCGACGCCCTCGGCAGAGCGGATATCCGGTCGCGAATAAATGCCATCGAGACTGTCGGTAGCCGCTGCTATACACCTCGCATGCGACCAACCCCCCTCTCGCGGTGGCTGACGCGCGTGGCTCTGATCATGGCCACGTGCGTCGCCGCCTCCACCGTGGCCGCACCACCGGCCACCGCCCAGCCGTCCGGGCTGACCCTCAAGTCCCTCAGCTTCGCGTCGAAGCGGGTCGACGTCCGCGAACAGAGCGTCGCCGTCACCCTCACCTGGACGGTCCGCAACACGAATCCCGAAGCCGAATACCTGTCGGGCTCGGTCCGGTTGCGGATGGCGGGCAGCACGCCCGGCACGTACGTCGGGACGACGCGGGACATCAACTTCTGGCTCTACAGCAGTTGGGAAGGCGTCCGCCACGTATCGGGTGACGCCCAGGAATCGACGTACGAATACGACTTCGTGGTCCCGCGCTACGGCAAGACCACATCGGCGCTGTGGGTGGTCGCCGGCTTCAACGCCTCGGACGACAAGGGCGCGACGCTGACCCTGGAGGGCGCGCAACTGGCTGGGCACCGACCGTGGCTGAAGGCCCGCACGTTGGTCGACTCGACCCCTCCGACGATCGCTTCGATCGAATCTCAAAGCAAGCTCTCCTATGTGTACGTCGGCTCCCCGCCCGCTGGCCTCGGGTACGACGCCCGGCTACAGGACTCTCAGGCCGGATTCTGGAAGGGAACCCTCCGGGTGGTCGGCCCCGACGGGCAGATCCTCACCGGGGACTTCGAAGCGAAGTCGTCATCGTGGGAGCAGGATTGTCGACCTCCGAGTTTCGGCGGTGACATCACGGACTGCCCAATCCTGGTCGACGTACCAGCCGGCACGGTCTCCGGTGTCTGGCAGATCGCCGATCTGACGCTGTTCGACAACGTCGGCAACGAGACGACAATTGTCCCGCCGGGCACGGCCCCGGTCACGCTCACCTCCAACGAGGTGGTGAGCGTGAGCGACTTCTCGGCCACCCCGAACCCGGTCGACAACTGGAGCCAGGACGCGACCACACGGATCCGCCTGGACGTCGAAGGGGCCCAGAACGGCATCAGCACGGTTCGGGTCGACTTCGAGATGCCCTGGTGCCAACTGGACGGCAGCGGCCCGACCATCGATCCTGATGGCGCGGTCTCGGTCGGCGTCATCGTCCGCCGACATGCACAGGAATGCATCGTGAACGGTGTGCTGGTGGTGGGTGGCGCCGGCAACGCCGCCGTCTACGGTTACCAATGGGGCACCGACCCCTTACTGATCATCAACCGCTTGCCGAACACCACTCCACCGACGGCAAGTGCGGTGGTCCTCACTCCCACGACCGTCTCCCGGAGTCAGGCGGCCCACACCACGCCGACCCTCACCATGCAGGTGACCGCCCCGGTCGCCCCGCTCACCGGATATGACCTCAACTTCTACGACAGTGCCGGCAGCTTGGTTGCCAACTACGGCGGTGGTGCCGGGACTGCACCGGACGGAACCTTGCGCCTGTACGCCCACCTGCCCTACGGAATCGCGGCCGGCACCTACTCGTACGGCTTCACCCTCCACGACGCGAGCGGGCTGCGCTCGTCGTACGGGGTGAACGGCCAGCCGCTTCCGGGCGGGCCACTGGAAATAACGGTCACCGACGACTGAACCGGGAAGGGAGGGCAGCGCCGACGACGGTGCCCTCCCGCCTCGTCGGCCCGTCGGGTACGACGCCGCACCCGGCGGAGAGCGGTGACTCGTAGACTGCGCGGATGGCTTCCCCCGTCGAAACGCACGGCAAGAACCCGTTGGAGATCCTCCGCAGGGTGTTCGGCTACGACGAGTTCCGGGGCAACCAGCGGGAGATCATCGACCAGGTGGTCGGTGGCGGTGACGCGCTGGTGTTGATGCCGACCGGTGGCGGCAAGTCACTCTGCTACCAGATCCCGGCGCTGATCCGTGACGGTGTCGCGGTCGTCGTCTCGCCGCTGATCGCGCTGATGCAGGACCAGGTCGACGCGTTGCACGCGGTCGGCGTACGCGCCGGTTTCCTCAACTCGACGCTGGACTTCGACACCCGGCGGATGGTCGAGGCGGAGTTCCGGGCCGGCGAGATCGACCTGCTGTACCTGGCGCCGGAGGCGCTCGGCTCCCCCGGCACGGTCCGGCTGCTCGAGAGCGGGAAGATCGCGCTGTTCGCGATCGACGAGGCGCACTGTGTGGCGCAGTGGGGGCACGACTTCCGCCCCGACTATCTGGCACTGTCGATGCTGCACGAGCGGTGGCCGGACGTACCCCGGATCGCGCTGACCGCGACCGCGACGACGGCGACGCACGACGAGATCGCGACCCGGCTCGATCTGAAGGACGCCCGGCACTTCGTCGCCAGCTTCGACCGGCCGAACATCCAGTACCGGATCGTGTCGAAGCGGGAGCCGCGCCGGCAACTGCTCGACCTGCTGCGCAACGAGCACGCCGGGGATGCCGGGATCGTCTACTGCCTGTCGCGGGCGTCGGTGGAGAAGACGGCCGAGTTCCTGGTGCAGAACGGGATCGCCGCGTTGCCGTACCACGCGGGGTTGGAGGCGGCGACCCGCGCCGAGAACCAGAAGCGGTTCCTGCGCGAGGACGGCCTGATCATGGTGGCGACGATCGCGTTCGGGATGGGGATCGACAAGCCCGACGTACGGTTCGTCGCCCACCTGGACCTGCCGAAGTCGGTCGAGGGCTACTACCAGGAGACGGGGCGGGCCGGCCGGGACGGGTTGCCGTCGACGGCGTGGCTGGCGTACGGGCTCCAGGACGTGGTGCAGCAGCGGAAGCTGATCGACGGGTCGGAGGGCGATCAGGCGCACCGCCGCAACCTGGCCGCGCATCTCGACGCGATGCTGGCGCTGTGCGAGACGGTCGAGTGCCGGCGCGGGCAACTGCTCGCCTACTTCGGCCAGGCCCAGGCGGAGAAGTGCGGAAACTGCGACACCTGCCTGGAGCCGCCGGAGTCGTGGGACGGCACGATCGCGGCGCAGAAGCTGCTGTCGACGGTGCTGCGGCTGAAGCGGGAACGCAACCAGAAGTTCGGCGCCGGCCAGTCGATCGACATCCTGCTCGGCCGGCAGACCGAGAAGGTCGTCCAGCACGGCCACGACTCGCTGACGGTCTTCGGCATCGGCACCGAGTTGAGCGAGCCGCAGTGGCGGGGCGTGGTCCGGCAACTGCTGGCGCAGGGGCTGCTCGCCGTCGAGGGCGACTACGGGACGCTGGTGCTGACCGACGCCAGCGCCGAGGTGCTCGGCAGGCGGCGGACGGTGATGATGCGCCGGGAACCGGAGCGGCCGGCGGCCGGCCGTACCCCGAAGCAGAAGGCCGACCGGAGCCCGGCACAGGACCTGGACCCCGAGGCGACGAAGTTGTTCGAACGGTTGCGGTCCTGGCGGGCCGCGACCGCGAAGGAGCAGGGGGTGCCGGCGTACGTCGTCTTCCACGACGCGACGTTGCGCCAGATCGCGGCCGACGCGCCGACGTCGCTGGCCGAACTCGGCCGGGTCAGCGGGGTCGGGGAGAACAAGCTGGCCAAGTACGGCGGGTCGATCCTGGAACTGCTCGCGGGGTGAACGGCGGCCGGCGCGGGCGGGTGCTGCGCCCGTTCGGTGACATCGGGCTCGCGCTGGCCGTCGTCGTCGTGCTGTGGCTGCCTGCGCTGGCTTCGGCCGGGCCGGCGGCACGGTGGGCCGGGGTCGGGCTGGCGGCCGTGGTCGTCGCCGGTACGGCGGCCCGGTGGCGGCTGCCGCTCGCCAGCCCCGTCGCGGTCTTCGCCGCGACCGGGCTCGCCGCCGTGCTCGGTGTGACGGGCGATCCGTTCGTGGCCGCCGCGTGGGCGCTGTATCCGGCGGCCGTGCGGTGGGGTTCGCGCTCGCCGTGGTTTCCGGCGGCACTGTTCGTGGCGGTCGTGGCCGGCGCGACGGTGGTGGGCGCGCCCGCCACCACCGCCGCGCTCGAGACGGTGCGTTACGTGACGGCGGCTGTCGCCCTGCTGGCCGGGTCGTGGATCGTGGGCAGCCTGGTCGGCCGCCAGGCGCGGGCGGCGGCGGAGGCGGCCCGGGCACAGGCGGACCGGCGGGCGGCGGAACACCGGCTGCGGGTCGCCCGCGAGGTGCACGACGTCGTCGCGCACACGCTGGGCACGATCGGCATCGAGGCGGGAGTGGCCCGGCACGTCGCCTCGACGCCCCCGGAGGAGATGCGTCGCACGCTGGCGTCCATCGAGTCGTCGGCCCGGCAGGCGCTGGGGCAGATCCAAAGCCTGCTGCGCACGCTGCGCGACGACGAGGAGATCGACCGGACACCGACCCCGGGGCTGACCGACCTGCCCGGCCTCGCCGAGCGGGCGACGCGGGCCGGGTCACCGACCACCGTCACGGTCGCCGGAACGCCCGGCCTGGACGCGGACGCCGAGCTGGCCGTGTACCGGATCGTGCAGGAGGCGGTCACCAACAGCGTCCGGCACGCCCCCGGCGCGGCCTGCCGGGTCGAGGTACGCGCCGATGCCGGCGCCACGGTCGTCACGGTCCGCGACACCGGGCCGGGCCGACCGGCCGGCAGCACCGACGGCAACGGCCTCGCCGGCCTCCGGGAACGCGCGGCCCTGGCCGGTGGCACCGTCGCCCTGGGCAACCATCCCGACGGTGGTTTCCAGGTGCGGGTCAGTCTGCCGAGGGAGGAGCCGGATGGCTGACGACGAACCGGTACGGGTCCTCGTCGCCGAGGACGTACCGCGGATCCGGGCCGCGCTGTGCACGCTGGTGCGCAGCGACCCCGGCCTGCGGCTGGTCGCCGACGCGCCGACCGGTTCCGACGCCGTACGGCTGGCCCGCGACCTGCGCCCCGACGTGGTGCTGATGGACATCCAGATGCCCGGCACCGACGGGCTGGCGGCGGCCCGCGCCATCCTCGACGGGACCGCTGCCACCCGGGTGCTGGTGCTGACGACGTTCGACACCGACGAGTACGTGTACGAGGCGCTGCGGATCGGGGTGTCCGGGTTCCTGTTGAAGAACGCTCCGCCGGAGGAGATCCTGCGCGGCGTCCGGGTCGTGCACGCCGGCCACTCCATGCTGGCGCCCGAGGTGACCAGCCGGCTGATCCGGGTGTTCGCCACCCGCCCGGCCCCGGCCACGGCGCGCCGGCTGATGCCGCCCGGCGTCGTGCTCTCCGAGCGGGAGATCGAGGTCGCCGGCCTGGTGGCGCGCGGGCTCTCGAACGCCGAGATCGCCCGCGAGTTGTTCCTGAGCCCGGAGACGGTGAAGACGTACGTCAGCCGGATGCTGGCGAAGCTCGGCGTGCGGGATCGCACCCAGCTCGCCGTGCTGGCGGTGGAGGCGGGCCTGCTCCGTCCGTAGGTGTCAACTTTCGGGGGACACCGGACGCGGCCGCTCCTGTGACGCTGGCGGTCCACAGCGTTCCGGGAGCCGTTCGATGAGAATCCAGGTCGACAACCTGACCAAGCGACATCGCGGGAAGTACGCGATCCGCGACGTGAGTTTCACCGCCGAGCCCGGAAGGGTCACCGGGTTCCTCGGCCCGAACGGGGCCGGCAAGTCGTCGACGCTACGCATCCTGCTCGGCCTCGACCGCGCCGACGCCGGCCGGGCCCTGTTCGACGGCGTCGAATACCGCCGGCTCAGAAACCCGCTGCGTACGGTCGGGTCGATGCTGGACGGCAGCGGGGCGCACCGGTCCCGTACGGCCCGGGCGCACCTGTCGTGGGTCGCCCGCAGCAACGGCATCCCGAAACGCCGGGTCGACGAGGTGCTCGAGACGGCCGGCCTGGCGGAGGCGGCCCGCCGGCCGGTGGGGCTCTTCTCCCTCGGCATGGGGCAGCGGCTCGGCCTGGCCACCGCCCTGCTCGGCGAGCCCGAGGTGCTGGTGCTGGACGAACCGGTGAACGGACTCGACCCCGACGGCATCCGGTGGGTCCGGACCTTCCTGCGGCGGTACGCGGCCGATGGCCGCACCGTACTGCTCTCCAGTCACCTCATGGGCGAGATGGCCGACACCGCCGACGACCTCGTCGTCATCAGCGCCGGGCGGATCGTGACGCGGGGTCCACTGGAGACGGTGACCGCCGGGCACGCCAGCCTGGAGGACGCCTTCTTCGCGCTCACCGACGCCGGTGCGGCGCACCGGTCCGGCCAGGGAGGCTGACGGTGGTCGGCACTCTCGGCGCGGAACTCAGGAAGGCGCTCGGCCTGCCCGGCGTCGTCGTCGGCGCGGCCCTGGCCGTCGTGGTACCGGTCGGTATCGCCGCGCTCTCGGCGTTCTCGCTGCGTAGCGCGCTCGACAGCGGCCGGGCCGCCACCCTCGCCGATCCGTCGACTGTCGACAGCGGGTTCGGTGAGCTGGGCCTGGGGGTCGTCGGGGCGGCGATCCTCGGCGTCGTCATCGTCAGCAGCGAATACACCGCCAACCGGGTCAAGGCCGGCGGCGGCCGCCAGGTCAGCACCACCCTCACGGCGATGCCGCACCGGCTGCGGGTGCTGGCCGCCAAGCTCGCCGTTCTCACCGCTCTCGTCGTCGTGCTGGCGGCGGTCGCCGTCCCGCTCACCCTGGCGGTCAGCGGGTTCCTGCTCGGCGACCACGCCCAGCCGTACGGCGACCACCCGGCCCGGGCCGTCGGCGCCGGCCTGTACTGGCTCCTCACCGCCTGGCTCGCGTTCGGGATCACGCTGCTCACCAGGAGCGGGATCGTTCCCCTGGTCGTGATCGTCGCCAACGCCTCCCTCGTGTCGGTCACCTACCTGCTCGCCCGGTCGGTTCCCGCCGCGCGGTTCCTGCCGGACGTGGCCGGTGCCCAGATGTTCGCCCGCGAATACCATGCGCCGGACATGCTCGACCCGGTCACCGGCGGCCTCGTCATGGCGGCGTGGGCCGTCGCGCTGCTCGCCGTCGCCGGCACCGTCTTCGTCCGCCGGGACGCCTGATGGGGTTGCGGGCGCTCGGTCGTGTCGCGGGCGCGGAACTCGGCAAACTCGGCACCCTGCCGGCCGTCCGGTGGACGGTGGCGGGCACCGTCGGCGCCTCGGCCCTGCTGTCGGCGGCGGTCACGAACGCGGCCCTCGGCCGGTCCGGCATGACGGAAGCGGGTGCGGCGGAAACGGGTGCGGCGGGCGCGGTGGATGTCGCCGCTGCCGCGCTGCAATCCGTCGGACTTGTCCAGATCGGGCTGGTCCTGCTCGGCATCCTCGCCGTCAGCAGCGAGTACGCCGACGGGCAGATCGCCACCAGCCTCGCCAGCGTCCCGGACCGGATGCTGTTCCTGATCGGGAAGACGGTCGCCTGGCTCGGTGCGGCACTCGGCACCGCACTGCTCGGCGTCGCGACGTCGTACGGGGCCGCGTACCTCGTGGTGCGCCTCGACGGGGCACCGGCCAGGGACGGCGGCGAGGTCGTCCGGGCGCACGCGGGGGCCGTCGGCTACCTCGTGCTGATCGGCCTGCTCGCCTACGCGACCGCGTTCCTGCTGCGAAACGCGGTCGCGACGGTGGCGACGACGCTCACCCTCGTCCTGCTCGTGTCGCCGTACCTGGCCCGCTTCGGCGGGGCCGCCAGGTTCCTGCCCGACATCGCCGGGAAGCAGGCGTTCCACCTCGGGTCGCTTCCGCCCGGGGCGTTGTCACCCGGTACGGGGATCCTCGTGCTGCTCGGCTGGTGCGTGGCACTCCTGCTGCTCACGGGCGTCACGTTCCGGCGCCGGGACGCGGGTTGACCACTCCCCACGCGGCTGAGCACTCGACGCGGCTCCCGATGATCGTCTGCTGCTCAGACAGTCACGGCACGGCGTGTCGAATGTCTGAGCAGCAGACGATCAATCCTGGCTGAGGTGCGCGGGTACGTCCGCCGTCCCGGTCACACCGAGCTGGGCGAGTACGGCGACCCCGAGCACCGTCGCCTCGGGTTCGACGACGAACCGCAACCGGCGGTTCGTCGCCTCCTGGCGCATCCGGCGCCACACCGGCGAGCCGGCGGCGACCCCGGCGATGGTCACGTCGGCGATCTCGGTGCGGCCGAGGTGACCGAGCCGGACCGTGGTCGCCTCCGCCTCGACGGCGAGCCCTTTGAGCAGGCTGGCCATCGCGTGGGCGCGGGTGGCGTCCATCGGCAGGTCGGCGAGCCGGATCAGCCGCCGGTCGGCGTCGATCACGGCCGGTTCGACGTCGTGGACCACCGCGGCGATCTCGTCCCACATGACCGCGTCGTCCACACCGGCGTAGAGCATGTTGTGCCACGCCTGGTAGTAGCGGCCGGACGGGGTGGCCCGGTGCACGAACCGCAGCCCGCCGGCGACGAAGACGCCCTCGTCGATGCCGGGTTCGAGGGTGTCCGGCAGTTCGTCCAGCAGCAGCAGCTGCGCCTCGGAGGTGCCGGCGGAGACGTAGACGTCGCCGGGATTGCGTACGCCGGCACCGAACGCGCCGCACATGTGGTCGTGGCCGCCGGTGACGACGGGTACGCCGGCCGGCAGCACGCCCGCGCCGGTCGTCCGGCCGACGACGGTGGCGCTGCCGACCAGTTCCGGCAGGGCGAGGGTGGTCAGGCCGAGGTCGGGCAGCGCGTCGTCGCGCAGCACCCCCCGGCGTACGTCGAGCAGCCCGGTCCGCGAAGCGTGCGAGACGTTGAGGAAGACCGGGGCGGCCCGGTCGGCGAGCAGATCGCGGGCGACGAAGTCGGCGAGGCAGGTGAAGCCGCGGGCGGCGGCGAACGCGTCCGGCAGGTGCCGGGCCAGCCAGCGGAGCTTGAAGACGGAGAACGTCTCGTCCACATCAGACCAAACGGTGCCGGTCAGTTCCGCCTTCGCCTCCCGGCCGTGGGTGGCGTACCAGGCCAGGACCGGGGCGGTGACGGTGCCGTCGGCGGCCAGCAGGACGACCTCCTCGCCGACCGAGCCGACACCGACGCCGGCGAGTTCGCCGACGCGTACGGCCGGGTCGGCGAGCAACCCTGCGAGCAGGTCCTCGACCGAGGCGGCGAGCCGGCCGGCGTCGCGCCGGCCACCCCACGCGTCGTCCTCGACGACGGTCGGGGCGTGCCGCAGCGCGACGAGGCGGCCGGCCGCCGTGTCGTAGCAGCCGACCTTCGTCCGGGTGGTGCCGATGTCGACCCCGAGGAACTGGGTCACGGTGTCACCGGTGTCACCGGGGTGGTGGTGACGGTCACCTGGTCGCGGAGCTTCGTGACCAGGTCCGGGTCGACGTCCGGGGTGAGCGAGGCGGCGTTCGCGGCGCCCATCGCCGACGCGAGCACGAGCGCGGCGGCCGGGCTCGCGCCACGCCCGAGCGCGACCGCGAGACCGGCGAGGAACGAGTCGCCGGAGCCGGTGGCGTTGCGGGTCTCGACCTTCGGCGTGTCGACCGCCAGCCGCTCGGCCCCGTCGATCCACAGTGCGCCGTCGGTGCCGAGGGTGACGACGAACGTCGCCCCGGTCTCGGCGTGCAGGTCACGCATGGCGGCGGTGGCGGTGGCGAGGTCGGGCAGGTCACGGCCGAGCACGCCGGCCAGTTCGTGGACGTTGGGTTTGACGACGAGCCGGCCGGCCGGCGGCGCCGACCGGACGTCGTCGATGACCCGGGCGAGCGGCTCGCCGTGCGCGTCGACGATCACGGTCGCGCCGGCGGCCAGGGCGAGCCGGGCGATCCGGGCGTGCAGGTCCGGCGGGCAGCCCGGTGGCAGGCTGCCCGTCGACACGACCACGTCGCCGGGTACGACGTCGGCGGCCAGGCCGGCGAGCAGCTTCTCCGGCTCGCCGGGTGCGATGTCGGGGCCGCGTTCGTTGAGCACCGTCGAGCGTCCGGTGCTCTCCTCGATGACGACCGGGGTCACCCGGGTGTCGCCCTCGACCTCGATGTGCCGGTCGAGTACGCCCAGGTCGGCGCAGCCGCGCCGGATCACCTGGCCGGTGAACCCGCCGACGAAGCCGTGCGCGCTGACCGTGGCGTCGAGCCGCCGCGCCCCCCGACAGACGATCATGCCCTTGCCGCCGGGAAGGCTGCGTACGGTCGTGACCCGGTTGACCTCGTACGGGTGGAACCGGTCGACCACCTGGAGCCGGTCGAGTGCCGGGTTGGGGCAGACGACGTGCAGCGTGAAGCCGGACACCGCGCTACTCGGAGTCGATCTGGTAGAGGGCGAAAAGTTCCTCGTCGCTGGCACCGAGTACCTCTTCCTCGCGCTCGCGGAACGTCTCCGCCGAGACGCGGACGAGTTCGTCGAGCTTGTCGGTCTGCGGCGGCAGGTTCATCGCAGCGTACGGGTTGCCGCCGGCACCGAGCGGCTCGGCGGAGCAGTAGTTGTCGCCGCGCTGGTAGCCGATGGCATAGAGGGCCATGATGGTCACGTCGAGGTCGAGCAGGCCGTGGCCGAGCGCGCGGCGGTTCGAGTCCGCCATGTGCAGGTTGAGCATGCGGTGGCCGTGGTCGAGGATCGTGGCGCCGATGTGCAGCTCGCCGCTGAGCATGTGGTAGAGGTCGCCGTTGAGGTGCGAGATCGCCGGGTGGTCGACGAGGTCGAGCAGCCGCAGCGCCTGCTCGAAGGTGTGCACGATGCTGGTCTCCTCGGGCCGGATCGGCTCGACGGCACCGCGGATGCCGGCGGCGGCGAAGTCGTCGGCGACCAGCTTCATCGTCTGCGCCGACCGCTCCACCTCGTACGAGTCGAAGGCGGTGGGCCGGCCGACCGAGGCGGCGCCGAAGAGCAGGTACGAGCCGCCGACCGCCTGGGCGAACTTGGCCTGGCGACGGAAGTACTCGATGGCCCGGGCCCGCACGTGCGGCAGGTTGTGGGCGAACTCCTGGTTCGGGGTCACCATGCCGCAGATGCCGGAGACGGTGAGGCCGTGGTCGCCGAGGATCCGCAGGGTCTCGTCGGGCTTGTAACCGAGGTCCTCGGAGTAGAGGTTGCCGTGCAGTTCGATGTACCGCACGCCGTTCTTCGCCAGGCGGGCCGCGGACACGGCGAGGTCTTCGGCGCCGAAGCCCCAGTTGCTCCAGCCGAACTTCAGCCGGGACTCGTCGGCGGTGTGGTTGCGCCGGGCCTCGACGAAGGCCCGCACGACCCGCTGGTCGTGGACGCGGAATGGTTGCGGCTTCATGGTGCTCGTGTCCTTTCGAAACGCGGGGATCAGGCCTTGCGGCCGGCGAAGCGGCGGGTCAGTGCCTTGGGGTGCAGGTGCCGGAGGTTGCCCTGGCGCCACTGGTCGAACAGGGCGGCGAGGACGATGACCAGACCGATCGACAGCTGCTGCAGGAACGGCGACAGGGCGAGCAGGATGAACGCGTTGCGCAGCACGCCGAGCAGGCAGGCGCCGAGGAAGGCGCCGATGATCGAGCCACGGCCGCCGGAGAGGCTGGCGCCACCGATGACGGCGGCGGCGATGACGTCCAGCTCGTACCCCATGCCGGCCTGCGCCTCGGCGACGCCGACCTGGGTGGCGAAGACGATGCCGGCGACACCGGCGAGGGTGCCGATCAGCATGAAGGTGAGGATGCGGGTCCGGCCGACCGGGATGCCGCCGGTGCGGGCGGCGGTGTCGTTGTCACCGACCGCGGTGACCCGCAGGCCGAAGACGGTACGGGTGAGCAGGAGCTGACCGAGGATCACCAGGACCAGGAAGATGATCACGCTGACCGGGATGCCGCCGAACACCCGGCCCTGGCCGATGAAGGACAGCTCGCGCGGCATCGCCTGCGGCAGGCCGCCGGTGAGGAGTTGGGTGAGGCCACGGGCGATGGAGAGCATGCCGAGGGTCACGATGAACGAGCTGACCCGGCCGAGGACGACGACGGTGCCGACGGCGAGACCGGACAGGGCACCGACGCCGATGCCGATGAGCATCGCCAGCCACGGGTTCACCCCGCTGCCGAACGCCGCTCCGGCGGAGACCGCCGACAGGGCGAGCACGGAGCCGACGGAGAGGTCGATCTCCTTGCCGATGAGAATGAAGGTCTGCCCGATGGCGATGATGCCGATGACCACGACCGTCTGCAGGACGTTGTAGAGGTTGTCCCGGGTCAGGAAGTTCTCGTTGGCCAGGCTCACCAGCAGGCCGAGCACGATGATGACGCCGAGCAGGCCGGTCTCCTGGCGCTTGACGATCGACAGCGCGCCGTCCTTCCAGGACCGCCCCGGCTGCTTCGCAACGGTGGTGGCTGACATCTTTATCCTTCGGTAGCACCCATCGCCGCGGCGACGATGGGGTTGGGTCCGGAGTTGTTCGGGGCGTCGCGGGTCACCCGGCCCTGCCGGATGACGACGACGCGGTCGGCGAGTTCGACGACCTCCTCCAGTTCGGAGGAGATGAACCAGACGGCGAGGCCCTCGCCGTGGGCGAGTTCGCGCAGCGTCGCGTAGATCTCGGCCTTGGTGCCGACATCGACGCCGCGGGTCGGCTCGTCGAGGATCAGCACCTTCGGCCTGGCGGCCAGCGCGCGGGCGAGCAGCACCTTCTGCTGGTTGCCGCCGGACAGCGAGGTGATCGGCGCCTCGGTCGACGCGGCCTTGACGCCGAAGCGCCGGGCCAGGTCACGGGCGGTCGCCGAGGCCCGGCGCCCCGACACCCAGCCGAGGTGGCCGAGCTTCGACAGGATCCGGGCGGTGATGTTGTAGCCGACGCTCTGCGCGTGGAACACCTCGGTACGGCGTTCCTCGGCGACGTACGCGATGCCGAGCCGCTGGGCGGGGCCGGGGCCGGAGATGCGTACGGTGCGGCCGCCGACGGTGATCTGCCCGCGGTCGACCGGCCGGAGCCCGATCACGGCCTCGGCGATCTCGGTACGGCCGGCGCCGACCAGACCGGCCATGCCGATGATCTCGCCGCGCCGGATGTTGAAGTCGATGTCGGTGAAGCCCTCACCGGTCAGTCCGGTCACCTGGAGGGCGACCTCGGCGGTCTCGATGCCCTCGGCCCGCTCGGCGACCACCTCGGCGACGACGGCCCGCTTCTTCTCGCCGGCCATCAGCGCGACGGCCCGCTTCTGGTCGATCTCGTCGGGCGGGCCGGCGGCGACGAACGTGCCGTCGCGCAGCACGATCACGTTGTCGACGATCGAGTAGACCTCGGCGAGCCGGTGGCTGACCAGGACCACGGCGACCCCGTCGTCGCGCAGCTTGCGCATCACGGCGAAGAGCCGCTCGGACTCCTCGTGGGTGAGGCTGGAGTTGGGCTCGTCGAGGAAGAGCACCTTGGGCTGGCGGGACAGGGCCCGGACGATGTCGACCATCTGGCGCGACGCCGCGGACAGGTCGCGGCACAGCGTCGCCGGGTCGGGCAGGTAGTCGGCCATCTCGAGCCGGTCGAGCAGTTCCCGGGCCTTGTGCACGTTCTCCCCGCGCCGGGCCAGCGCGTACGCCGGGCGTTCGCCGAGGTCGTAGAGGAACAGGTTGTCGGCGATGGTCAGTTCGCCGATGAGCAGCGGTTCCTGGTTGACCACGACGATACCGGCGGCGATCGCCTCCAGCGGGGTGCCGAAGGAGACCTGGGTGCCGTCGAGGGTCAGGTGTCCGCGGTCCGGCTGCATCTGGCCGGAGCAGAGTCGGATGAGCGTGGACTTGCCGGCACCGTTCTCCCCGAGGAGTCCGGTGACCTGGCCGGCCGGGAACTCGAGCGAAACGTCGCGCAGTGCCTTGACCGCGCCGAACGACTTCGCCAGGCCGGCGGCCGCGAGGGCCGCCGGCTTGACGTCGTCCACCTGGGTGGGCTTCATGGGGTACGGGCCTTCTCTAGGCGGTTCAGGCTCTGGGCGATTCAGGAGACGCCCACGGCACCGAGCGGCAGCACCGACGGGTCGTGCTGGGCCAGGTTCTCCGCCGTGACGAAGGGCGCGGTGGCTTCCTGACGCACCGGGCTGGGGTTCTGGCCGGTGACGGCGGCGTTGAACAGTTCGATCGCCACGTTGTAGCCCTGGCCGAAGGCGTCCTGGCCGATCACGCCGTACATCGAGCCGTCCTTGATGGCCGCGATGTTCTCGGTGCTGATGTCGTAGCCGATGACCTTGACGGTCTCCTGCTTGCCGGCGGCGGCGACGGCCTGGGCCGCGCCGAACGGGCCGCCCGCGGTGGCGTAGATACCGACCAGGTCGGCGTTGGACTGCAGGTAGTTCTGCGCCGCGGTGTAGGTGTTGGAGGCCGAGTCACGGGCCTCGACGCCCTGGCTGACCGGGGTCAGGTTCGAGCCCGCCAGGCCGTCGATGAAGCCCTGGCGACGCTGCTCCGAGCCGGGGGCGGTGAACTGGCTGACGATGATGCCGACCTTGCCGGCCTGGCCGTTGGAGGCCTTGATCATTTCCTCGGCGGCGAGCTGGCCGGCCTTGTACTGCTCCTGCGCGTAGTTGATGGTGCCGCCGGAGCCCTCGACGCAGTCGAAGAGGGTGTTGTACGCGCCGGCCTTCTTGTCCTTGCCGGCCAGCGTCTGGATGTCGGCGCAGTTGCCCTCGCCGGCGATGAAGAACCCGACGCCGTCGTAGCCCTGGGCGTCGGCGGCGCGGATGGCGCTGGAGACGGTCTGGACGTCGATGTTCTCGCCCGCGACGATCCAGGTCACGCTGCCGTTCTTGTCGGACAGCACCCGGTTGGCGTAGTCGGCGCCGGACTTCACGTTGACCCAGTACGGGTTGTTCGCGAAGCCGATCATGGCGATCCGGACCTCGCCGTCGGGGGCCTGGTCGGTCGGGGTGGGCCGGTCGGCGATCGGGTCGCTCGGCCCGTCGTCGGAGCCGCCGCCGCCACCGCACGCGGTCGCGAAGAGGGTCACCGCCAGCAGCGCGGCGGCGCCGCGGGTGAGTGCCTTTACTCGGGTTCGGGAAGACATTCTTTCCTCCAGGGTGGTGGGGTGTGCGTGGTGATCACCGATCGGTCGCTGCCGGGGGTCAGCCATCAGCGAGGCGGACTTCCGTACCGAGCGCCCGCAGGTCGTCAACGGTCGCGCTCCCGATCCCCCGGTCGGTCACGATCAGGTCGACGTCCCCGATCGCGCCGTACCGGCAGGCGGCCCGAAGGCCGAACTTCGTGTGGTCGGTCATCAGTACGGCCTTCTGGGCCGAGGCGAGGATGGCCGACTTGACCGCGGCTTCGCCGGGGTCCGGGGTGGAGAGCCCCCAGGTCGGGTCGACGGCGTTGGCGCCGACGAAGGCGACGTCGAAACGCAGTTGGGCGAGGCGTTCGAGGGCCCAGGCGTCGACCTCGGCGTAGCTGGCCGGGCGTACCCGGCCGCCGATGGTCATGACCGTCGAGCGGCCCAGGTCGGTCAGTTCGAGGGCGATCTGCAGGGCGTTCGTGACGATGAGCAGGTCGCCCCGGTCGGGCAGCAGCCTGGCGAGGTGGCCGGTGGTCGATCCGGCCTCGATGAAGATGGCGCCGAACGGCGGGATCTCGCGGGCGGCGGCCCGGGCGATGGCGAGCTTCTCGTCGCGCCGTTCGGCGATGCGTCCGGAGACCCGGCCCTCGACGGCGAGGGTGACGTGGGCGACGGCGCCGCCGTGGATCCGCTGGAGATCACCGGCGGCTTCCAGCGCGGAGAGGTCGCGGCGGATGGTCTCGGCGTTGACCGCGAAGCGGCTGGACAACTCGGCGGCCTCGACCCGGCCGGCGGCGCGTACGAGGTCGACGATCTCACGACGGCGGGCGGACACGTTCATCGCGACGCCTCCCTCCAGCGGGTCGCTGTGGTTTCCCACCTGTGTCGTGTGGGTGAAGCCACAGATTTCGAGGAGCAACACTACATTTGGCTACCGGTATGTCAACGGGAGATTTTCAAACGTTACACCGAGATGACTCGAACCCACACTCAGCGCGAGCAGTTTTGTCCGCTTTTAGTGCTGGTATGAGGTTTTGGTTTCCCAAGATCGCCACTGCGGTGGTGAAAGAACGCTACACGCACAGCTCGCCAACATTGCCAGCGAGTGACACCGGCTTGTAAGTTTGCTACAAAGTGATCAGGAAGAGCGCGGCCGGACGGGGTTCGCACCACCCGAGCGCTGGACCCCGCCATCGGCACGAACAGAAGGAGCACCGTGTCCGAACCGCTGCCTGGACCGGCACTCGTCATCAAGCCCGAGGGGATGACGGGTCGCACCGGCCGCTACGAGAAGAAGCTGTCCGATCTCGACGGACTGTTCGCCGACGCCGAGGCGTTCGCCGCCCGGCTGGCGACCGAGGCCGACCGGGTGATCTACCACGTCGACGAGTTCCGGCCCTCGGGCGCGGCCGGTGACCTGATCACCGGGATCTCGACCCTGTCCGCCGGCCGGGTCGGCACCGAGTTCCACATGACCCGCGGCCACATCCACGCCCAGCACGACCGGACCGAGATCTACCACTGCCTGTCCGGCCACGGGCTGATGCTCATGGAGACCCTCGACGGGCAGACCGTCGTCACCGAACTGCGGCCCGGCGTCGTCGCGTACGTCCCGCCGGTGCACATCCACCGCAGCGTCAACCTGGGCGACGAGGACCTCGTCACGCTCTTCTGCTACCCGGCCGACGCCGGGCAGGACTACGGCATCATCGCCCGCTCCGGTGGTATGCGGCACCGGGCCGTCGCCGACGGCACGGGGTGGCGACTCGAGGAGAACACCAGCTATGTCCCCCGGTGAGCTGACCGGGCCGGCCCTGGCCCGCATGGTCGACATCAGCGCCGTACAGGCCCAGCACGGCCGGGCCGACGTCGAGGAACTGGCCCGGCACGCGCTGACCGGCGACTTCGTCGCCGCCCACGTACTGCCGTCCTGGCTGCCCGTGCTGCGGCCGCTGCTGGCCGGGTCGACCACCAACGCCGGCGCCCCGGTCGGCTTCCCGTCCGGCGGCTCGGCCACCCCGGTCAAGGTCACCGAGGCCCGCTGGCTGCTCGACGCCGGGGTGCAGGAGATGGACGTCGTCATGAACGTCGGCCTGGTCCGCTCCGGTGAGCTGGCCGCCGCCACCCGCGACGTCGCCGCCGTGCTCGAAGCCGTCGACGGACGCGTACCGGTCAAGGTCATCCTTGAGGTCGGCCTGCTCGACGCGGGTCAACTGCGCGACGCCGCCCGGGTCGCCGTCGACGCCGGCGCCGAGTCGCTGAAGACCGGAACCGGGTGGCAGGGCATCGCGACCACCCCCGAACACGTCCGCGTCATGCGGGAGATCGCCGGGCCCGACCGGGAGATCAAGGCGTCCGGCGGCATCCGCTCCCTGGAGCAGGTGCACGCCCTGCTCGACGCGGGCGCGACCCGGTTCGGCATCAACACCGCGTACGCCGTACGGCTGGTAGCCGAGGCCGGAGGGACCGCGCCGTGACCGCCGAGACCCTGACCCCCGACACGCTGCGCCCAGCCACGAGCCCGACGATGTACTTCGTCGGCGTCACCACCGGCTCGTCCGCGATCCACCGGGTCTTCGCCGCCTGGCGGCCGCTGCTCGGCCTCGACGACGTCGAACTCGTCGGCATCGACGTACCGGTCGGCGCCGACCCGGCCGTCTACCGGCGGGTGGTCGCGCACCTGCGCGACGACGAACTCTCCCGCGGCGCCCTGGTCACCACCCACAAACTCGACCTGTACGCGGCCAGCACCGACCTGCTGCGCCGGGTCAGCGACGACGCCGCCCGGCTGCGCGAGGTCAGCGCCCTGGTGGCCCGCGACGGCTGGATCGACGGCCACGCGCTGGACACCATCACCAGCCAGCTGTCCTTGCAGGCCATCGTGCCGCGGCTCGCCGGCCGCGACGTCCTGGTGATGGGGGCCGGCGGCGCCGCCCTCGCGCTCTGCGACTACTTCGCCCACCGGGCCGGTGACGACGCGCCCGGCCGGGTCGTCGTCACCGACATCGCCGACGACCGGCTCGCCTCGATCCGGACCGACATCGGCGGCGGCAACCCAGCGATCGACTGGGTCACGCACCGCCTCTCCCCCGGCGACACACACGACGAACTGCTCGCCGGCCTCGCCCCCGGCGCCGTGGTCGTCAACGCCACCGGCATGGGCAAGGACCGCTCCGGCTCGCCGCTGACCGACGCCGCCGTCTTCCCGTCCGGCGGGTACGCCTGGGAGTTCAACTACCGTGGCGAACTCGGCTTCCTGCGGCAGGCGCGGGCCCGCGCCGGGGCCGACGGGCTGACCGTCGAGGACGGCTGGCGCTACTTCGTACACGGCTGGACCCGGGCCGTCGACGCCGTCTTCGACCTGGGCATCCCGACCGCCGGGCCGGACTTCGAGCGGCTGTACGACGCCGCGCAGGAGGTGCGGTGACGGTGCGTGCCAGGTGGCTGGGGCAGGCCGGATTCCAACTCACGTACGGCGACGCGCACCTGCTCGTCGACCCGTACCTGTCGGACTCGCTGGCCCGCAAGTACGCCGGCACGCTCTTCCCGCACGTCCGGCTGCGCCCCGCCCCGGTCACCGTCGCCGGTCTGCCGGCGGTGCACGCCGTGCTCTGCTCGCACGCGCACACCGACCACATGGACCCCGACACCCTCGCCCCGCTGCTGGCCGCCCAGCCCGCGACCCGGCTCGCCTGCCCCCGCCCGGTGCGCGACGAGGCGCTGCGCCGCTCGGCCGCACCGGCCGACCGGATCGACCCGCTCGCCGACGGCGAGCGGGTCACCTACGGACCGTTCACCGTCACGGCGGTGCCGTCGGCGCACGAGACCCGGGTCCGCGACGACAACGGCGACGACCGCTTCCTCGGGTACGTCGTCGAGGCCGGCGGCCTGCGCGTCTACCACTCCGGCGACTGCGTGCCGTGGGACGGGCAGGCCGAACGGCTGCGCGAACTCGGCGTCGACGTGGCGCTGCTGCCGGTCAACGGCCGCGACCCGCACCGGCTCGCCAACGGCGTCCCCGGCAACTTCGACTTCGCCGAGGCGGTCGACCTGTGCGCCCGGGCCGGCATCGGAATCCTGGTGCCACATCATTGGGGCATGTTTGCCTTCAACACCGTTGACCCGGACGGCTTCGACCTCGACCTGGCCGCCCGCGGCGGCGTCGCCGTACGCGTGCCCGAGCACGGCGGCACCCTCGACCTGGCGGTGGCCCGATGAGCAACCCGCCGGTGCTGGAACGTCTCAACAACAGCCTCCAGTCGCTGCGCCGCTCCGAGCGCAAGGTCGCCGACGTGGTGCTCGCCGACCCGCACGCGGTCGTACCGATGACGCTCGCCGAACTCGCCGAGGCCGCCGGGGTCAGCCAGCCGACCATCGTCCGGTTCGCGAACGCGATCGGCTGCGACGGCTTCCACGACTTCCGGATCCAACTCGCGCAGAGTGTCGCGCTCGGCATCCCGGCCACCCAGTCGGTGATCGAGGCGCAGGACGGCACCGCCACCACGGTCAGCAAGATCTTCGACTTCTCGATCACGTCGCTGGACCACGTACGGCGCCACCTCGACCTCGCCGCCCTCGACAGCGCGGTCGCGGCGCTGGCCGCGTCGACCCACATCGTCTTCATCGGGCTGGGCGCCTCCGGCATCGTGGCGATGGACGCCGAGCAGAAGTTCCCGCTCTTCGGCGTGCCGTGCTCGGCGCCGGTCGACACCCACCAGCAGTTCCTGGCCGCGTCGACGAGTACGCCGACGACCGCGTTCGTGGCCATCTCGAACACCGGCCGGACAGTGTCCATCCTGGACACCGTCCGGGTGGCCCGGGAGCGCGGCGCGACCGTCATCGGGATCACCGGCGGGAAGACCCCGCTGGCCGAACTGAGCAACATCCCGCTCGTCGTCGAGTCGCTGGACAACACCGACATCTACACGCCGACAATCTCGCGGCTCGCCCAGCTCGTCGTCGTCGACATCCTCGCCACGATGGTCCTGCTGCGCCGCGACGGCACGGCGCTGGAGGACATCCGCACGATGAAGTCCCGGCTGTCGCACATGCGCTCCGGCCTGCAGCACGAGGCCGTACTCGACACGGACCGGCGGACATGAGCGAGGTCGTTCTTTCCTTCGACCTGGGGACCGGCGGCTGCAAGGCGGCGCTGGTCGACCGGGCCGCCCGGGTGGTCGGCACCGCCTTCGTCGGGTACGAGACCGGCTATCCGGCACCGGGCCGCCACGAGCAGCGGCCGGCGGACTGGTGGGACGCGGTCGTCCGGTCGTCCCGCGAACTGCTCGCCGCCGACGGCGGCCGACACGAGGTCGTCGCCGTCGGGCTGTCCGGGCACAGCCTGGCGATGGTGCCGGTCGACGCGGACGCGAACCCGCTGCTGCCCGCCGTACCGATCTGGTCCGACACCCGGGGTGAGGATGCCGCCGCCGGCTACTTCGCGCCCGGCGGCCGGTCCGAGGACGCCTGGTACGGCCGCACCGGCAACGGGTTCCCGCGCGGCATGTACACGGTTTTCAAGGCGGCGTGGCTGCGCGCCGAGCACCCGGACGTCGCCGCCCGCACGGTCCGGATCCTCGGTAGCAAGGACTGGGTCAACGCGCGGCTGACCGGCGTCCAGCGCACCGACCAGAGCTACGCCTCCGGCAGCGGCGCCTACGACCTCGCCACCCGGCGGATGCTGCCGGACGTGCTGGCCGCCCTCGACCTGCCCGCCGACTGGTGGCCGGAGATCGTGCCGTCGACCGCCGTCGTCGGCCACGTCACCGCCGACGCGGCGACCGCGACCGGACTGCCGGCCGGAATCCCGGTCGTCGCCGGCGGCGTCGACAACTCGTGCATGGCGCTCGGCGCCGGGCTCGACCGGGCCGGCGAGGCGTACGTCTCCCTCGGCTCGTCGAACTGGGTGACGGTCGCCGCCACCGAACCCGTACTCGACCCGGTCGGCCGGCCGTTCGTCTTCGACCACGTGCTGCCCGGCCTGTACATCTCGGCCCTGTCGACGTTCGGCGGCGGCAGCAGCCTGAACTGGCTGGCCGGGATACTCGGCCGCGACGGCGACCTCGACGCCCTGCTCGACGAGGCGGCCGCCGCACCGGTCGGCGCCGACGGCCTGACCTGCGTACCGACACTCGCCGGCGGCACCGTCGCCGAGGGCGGCCCGGCCGTCCGCGGCGCCTTCCTCGGCCTCGACCTCGGGCACGCCCACGGCCACCTGGCCCGTGCCCTGGTCGAGGGGATCGGCTTCAGCCTGGCCGACGCCGCCGCCACCATGCTCGCCGCCGTACCGACCGCGCCGGAGATCACCGCGACCGGCGGCGGTGCCCGCGGCCGGCTGATGCTCCAGGTCCTCGCCGACCTCATCGGCCGCCCGGTCAGCCGGCCGGACGCCGCCCAGCACGGCGCCGCCCTCGGCGCCGCCACCCTGGCCCTGCTCGGCACCGGAGCCTGGACCGGCACCGAACCGCTGCGGGCCGCGCGGCACGCCGCGCTGCGCGTCGACCCGCGCCCGGAACTCGCCGACGCGTACGCGCTGCCGCGCGCCCGCTTCGACGCCGCCCGGTCCGCGACCCGGACCCACGCGACCGCAACCGCCAGCAAATAGGAGAGAAACCATGCCCCTCGCCGATCCACGACCGATCCTCGCCGCCGCCCGCAGCGGGCGGTACGGCGTCGGGGCGTTCAACACCACCCTGCTCGAACACGGCGAGGCGCTGGTCGCCGGTGCCGAAGCCGCCGGCGCGCCGCTGATCATGCAGATCAGCGAGAACGCGGTCCGCTACCACGGCGGGCTGCGCCCGATCGCGCTCGCCACCCTCGCCCTCGCCGAGGCGGCGACCGTTCCGGTCGTCGTACACCTCGACCACGCCGAGGACGTCGACCTCGTGCACCAGGCCGTCGACCTCGGCTTCACCTCGGTCATGTACGACGGCTCCAAGCTCCCCGACGACGAGAACCGGGCCACCACCCGCCGGGTCGTCGAGCACTGCCACGCCAACGGGGTCGCCGTCGAGGCGGAACTCGGCGAGGTCGGTGGCAAGGACGGGGTGCACGCCCCCGGCGTACGCACCGATCCGCAGGACGCCCGCCGGTTCTGCGCCGACACCGGCGTCGACTCGCTCGCCGTCGCGGTCGGCACCTCGCACGCGATGGCGTCCCGGGACGCGGTCGTCGACCTGGACCTGGTCGCCGCGATCGCCGAGGCGGTGCCGGTGCCGCTGGTGTTGCACGGCTCCTCCGGCGTCGACGACGCGACACTGTCGACCGTGGTGACCCGTGGCATGACGAAGGTCAACATCGCGACCCACCTGAACAAGGTCTTCACCCGCGCCGTACGGGAGAGGCTGGACGCGGACCCGAAGGTGATGGACGCCCGCAAGTACGTCGCCCCGGCCCGCGACGCGATGGCGGCGGAGGTCGAGCGGCTGCTCGGCGTACTCGGTGCCCGGGGAACGGCGGCGCGCCGGTGAGCGAAGCGAACCAGCAGGCTCAAGCGAACTCACGCGACCGCCGAGCGGAGCGAGGTGGGCGCGTGACCGGGGCGCGGATCCTGGTGACGCCCCGGTCGATGTCGGTCGCGGGATCGCCGGCGGTCGACCGGCTCCGGGCCGCCGGCTACGAGGTCGTCACCCCGACGCCGGGGCGGCAGCCGACCACCGACGAACTCGTCGCCGCCGTACCGGGGGTCGTCGGCTGGATCGCCGGGGTCGAGCCCGTCCCCGCGCGGGTGCTGGCGCACGCCGACGCGCTGCGTGTCATCAGCCGCAACGGTGCCGGCAGCGACGCCATCGACGGGGCGGCCGCGGCCGCGGCCGGCGTCCAGGTGCTGACCGCCAGGGGCGCGAACGCGCAGGGCGTCGCCGAACTCGCCGTCGCCCTGGCGCTCATGGGCCTGCGCGGGCTGCCCGAGGCGGCCGCCGCGCTGAAGGCCGGCGACTGGCGGCGCAGCCCCGGCCGGGAGGCCGCCGGACGGACCCTCGGCATCGTCGGGTTCGGTGCCATCGGCCGCCGCCTCGCCGACCTCGGCCGTGGGCTCGGGATGCGGGTGGTGGCGCACGACCCGTACGTCACCGACGCCGGCGACGTGCCGCTGCTGCCGCTGCCCGAGTTGCTGCGTACGAGTGAGGTGGTGTCGTTGCACGTGCCGCCGTCACCGGACGGTCCGCTGCTCGGGGCCGCCGAGCTGGCGCTGCTGCGCGACGACGTCGTACTGCTGAACACCGCGCGCTCGACGCTCGTCGACGAGACGGCGCTGCTGGTCGAACTCGGGTCGGGCCGGATCGCGCTCTACTCCGTCGACGCGTTCGACCGCGAGCCGCCGGAGCCGTCGGCGCTGCTCGCCCATCCCCGGGTGGTGCCGACGCCGCACCTGGGGGCGGCGACGACCGAGAGCGTACGGCGGGCGTCCGACGCCGCCGTCGACAACCTGCTCGCGGCGCTGGGTCCGGCCGCCGCCTGATCCGGCACCGGCCCAGGCACCGGGCCGGTGCCGGTTCACGCGGGGCCGGGCCCCGGCCGCGGGCTCGCCGTGATCGTCTGCGGTTCAGGCTGTCGACACGCCGTGCCGGCACAGCCTGAACCGCAGACGATCACCCTCGCAGGGCCGCGAGACACGGTGGCCGACCCTAATATCGGCGGGATGACCCGTCACCTTCTCGTGCCCGGGCGGGGGCGCCCCCGGCCCGAACACTGGTTGCAGCTCTGGGCCGACACACACCCGGAAGCCCGCTGGGCGCCGCCCCCGCCCGGACCGCCGTACGTCGTCGACGAGCGGGTGGCGGCGCTGCACGCGGCCATCTCCGCCGACGACGGGCCGGCGGTGCTGATCGCACACAGTGCCGGCTGCATCAGCGTGGCGGTGTGGGCGGCCCGCCACACCGGTCCGGTGCGGGCCGCGCTGATGGTGACGCCGCCGTACCTCGATCCGAACTGGACACCGCGGTCGGACGAGTTCGCCTACGACGTGCCCCGCGACCGGTTGCCGTTCCGCACGATCGTCGTCGCCAGCCGGACCGATCCGTACACCACGTACCCGCAGTTCGAGCAGTACGCCGAGGACTGGGGCGCGGAACTCTTCGACGCCGGCGACGTGGGCCACCTCGACACGTCGAGCGGCTACGGCCCGTGGCCGGACGGCGAGCGGCTGGTCGAGGCACTCACGTCGTAGACGGTCACCGGCACGTCGCGTTCGCAGAGCGTACGGGTGACGATCGGCTCGATCCGCGACCAGGTGCCGCCGGACAGGCCGCAGCCGATGCGGGGCATGTGTACCGACGCGGTCAACGCGAGCGCCTGGTCGGCGAGCGCGGTCAGGCAGCGTTCGACCGCCTCGTAGCGGATCGGCGGCCCCTTGCTGCCGGTCCGGATGCCACGCTGGCCGACCATGTTGGCGACCCAGGTGTCCGGTGTGACCCGCACCAGCCTGGTCGCGCCGAGTCCGAAGTCGTTGCGGGCCCGGTGCCGGTGCCAGTCACGGAAGTCGCGCTCGGGCTCCGGCCACCGGCGGGAGACCGCCAGCACGAAGCCCCTGCCCCAGCCGCCGAGGTCGTTGCAGACGTGGGCGATCACCTTCGGCCCCTTGGCCTGTGGGCTGGTCGCGTCCCCTTTGAGGAACCTCAACGGGATCATGGCGCCCAGCATGCCGGCCGGGTACGACATGCCGGCCGGAATTTCGGCGGCGGACCGTCGGACCCGTACGGCAGACTGGCCGCCATGCCGGCCCTGACCGTGGACGCCCTCGTCGCCGCCCGAGCCTCCGGGACGAAGGTCAAGTACCTGTTCTTCTGGGGGCACCAGCCGCAGCGGGACGGCAGCATCGGCGCCGGCTGCCTGAGCCAGTGGTGGCCGGCGGCGTTCACCGTCGACGGCACCCGGTACGCGACCGCCGAGCACTTCATGATGTGGTCGAAGGCGACGCTGTTCGGCGACGCGGAGGCCGCCGGACGGATCCTCGCGGCGGGGCACCCGCAGCGGGCGAAGGCGCTGGGCCGGCAGGTCCGTGGCTTCGACGAGACCGTCTGGGTGGAGCACCGCTACCAGATCGTGGTGGCCGGCAGCGTCGCCAAGTTCGGTCAGCACCCCGACCTGCGGGCCTACCTGCTCGGCACCGGTGAACGGGTGCTGGTGGAGGCCAGCCCGCTGGACCGGGTGTGGGGCATCGGCCTGGCCGCCGACGACCCCCGCGCCGCCGACCCGGCGAGATGGCGGGGGCCGAACCTGCTCGGCTTCGCCCTCATGGACGCCCGCGACCGGCTACGGCACGGGTGAGAGCGGTGGACACGACACGGCCGGCCCAGTCGATCGAACAACCCGCGTGTCCGCGCTGCGGCCAGACCGGCCGACCGGTCCTCATCGGCATGCCGAGCCTGGAGGCCTTCGAAGCGGCCGAGCGTGGTTTGTTGGTGCTCGGCGGCTGCGTCGAGTGGGAGGAGAGTCCACACTGGATGTGTCCGGCCGGACACGGCTGGCGCGGCTCGGACGAGCTCCGACAGGCGGCGATCAATGTCGCCATCGAGGCGGCCGGCTAGCCGGTGGCCAGCTCGGTCAGGGCCCCCGTGGGCAGCGCGATCCAGCCTTCCGTACAGGCGAGCCGCCGCTGCCGGTCGTCGGGGCGGGACGCATGGCCGAGCGCGGCGGCCCGGGCGGTCAGGGCGGCGATCACCGCGTCGAAGGCGTCGTGACTCGTCCGGCAGGTCTGTTCGTGTGGCCCCAGGTCGAGCCACGGGGCGGCGGCGAGCAGTTCGTCGACCAGAAGGTTCGGCCCGGTCTTCTGCCCGGGCGTCTTGTAGCCGCGATGGGTGAGGCCCCACCGCAGCAGTGAAGCCGCCGGATACACCTCGACCAGACGGCCGTCACCGCACCGGTCGACGGGCCGCCCCCGTTCGGCGAGCCGGGCCAGCAGCCCGGCGCAGCGGAACGCGGCGTGCCCGATGCGGTCGGCGGCGACACTGAGCGGCACGAGGCCGGTCTCGGCGCGTACGACCTCGTCGGTCGTCCGGTAGGCAAGGCTGCGCCGCCACGCCGCGGCGTCGTCCGGCGGCGGCGACACGTGCCCGGCCCGGTGGGCGGTGAGGAACGCGACGAACGGCTCCGGCCAGCCCAGCGGGCAGTCCAGCCCGACCTTGTCGGCATCGGGGAGCGTCGCCAGGATCTGCTCGTCGGACGCGCCGAGGTCTACGGAGTGGACGACCGCCCGCCCGGACGACCACCTGATCGACGCCGTCGCGGTCCGGACGTCGGCCGCCGCGAGGTCGACACCGAGGGTCAGCACCCGACCACCCTAGACAGCGGTTCCGCCGGCCGCGATACCGCGTCACCGTCCGTACGACGGATGGCCACGCGTCCCGGCACGTAGGCAACCGTTTGATCTGATCTACGTAGTTCGATACCTTGCGGGGCGCGGAAAGCCCTTTCCGACAGACGTGCCGTCCCGCACGCCGGGCTTTCCCCACCCACCCCCCAGGGAGGTCCCATGCCAGCAACCCACACCCACGGAAGACCCCGCCGCGGCCTCGCCATCGGGCTGGCCACCGTCATGGTGGCGACCGGTGCCTTGGTCGCCGGGCAGGTCGCCGAGGCACCCCCGGCCTCGGCCGCCACCGTCGACACCGGCGCCTGGTACGTCATCACGTCCCGACACAGCGGCAAGGCGATCGACGTCTACAACTTCGCCACCAACGACGGCGCGCCGATCGTGCAGTGGAGCCGCAACGACGGCAACCAGCAGCAGTGGCAGTTCGTCGACGCCGGCAACGGCTACTACAAGATCCGGTCGCGGCACAGCGGAAAGTTCCTCGAACTGCCGAACGCCACCGACGGCACCCAACTGATCCAGAACGCCGACAACGGCACCACCCGGCAGCACTTCCGGCTGGCCGACTCCGACGGCGGACACGTCCGCTTCGTCAACCGGCACACCAGCAAGGCGCTGGACGTGTGGGAGTGGTCCACGGCCGACGGCGGCATCATCTCGCAGTACCAGGACCTCGGCGGCTGGAACCAGCAGTGGCAACTGGTCCGGGTCGGTTCCGGCAGCGGCGGCGGCTGCGGCGACGGGTCGTTCAACGCCGAGGCGACCCTGAACGGCAACACGTGGACCGCCCGTAACGGCGGCTCGACCGTCTACACCGGCTCCGACATGCTCGCCGCGATGCAGGCGGCGGTGAACAGCCTGACCCCGGGGCGTACGAGCAAGCAGCGGGTCGTGGTGCGCGGCTCCGGCTCGATCAGCGCCAACTCCCGGCTGTCCCTGCCGAGCTACACGGTGCTGGCCGTCTGCGGCACCGTCAACGTCACCGGCTCCGGCACCGGTGACCAGGCACCCGTCTACTCCCGCGGCACCACCGACGTCGAGGTGCAGAACCTGACCGTGACCGGTGTCCCCCGCTACGGCATCTTCGCCCGCAACGTCAACAACCTGACGCTGGGCCAGATCGACATGCGGGTCTCCAGCGGGCTCGGCGTACGCATCGACAACCACGGCGGCGACCGGGCGATCAAGGTCCGCAACATCCGTATCGACAACGTCTACGCGCAGGGCACCGGCTCGCACGCGGTGGAGACGTACGGCGTCGACGGCCTGACCGTCGGCACGGTGACCGCCCGCAACACCGGTGAGTCGGGCCTGCTCCTCAACGACACCGTCAACGCGACCATCGGCACCGTCGACGCCGACGGTGCCGGCGCCGGCACCGGCTACGCGGCGTTCCGGATGGCCAACCGCAACGGCCGGATCGGCAGCAGCTACCCGACCAACATCCGGGTCGGCAACGTCATCGCCCGCGGTGGCGGGCGTGGCATCTTCTGCGTCTCGGAGAGCGGCGGCGCGGTGATCGACCGGGTCACCATCTCGAACACCGGCAACAACTCGATCCTGTTGGAGAACTGCTACAACGTGAACATCGCCGCGCAGTCCGGCACTGTCACCGGCGGTGGTGAGATCCGGATCGCCGCCCGGTCGGAGTTCCCGCCGTCGTCGAACATCACCATCCAGAACCTGACCGTCACCAACACCAACATCACCCAGAATCCCTGCAACGGCAGCAACAACGTCGTCCGCAACGTCACCCGGGTCAACTCGTCCCTGAACTGGTGCTGAGCGCACGGGTCCGGCCGGCGCGGCCGGACCCGTGCCCTACCTAGGCCCGGACCTGGACGAGGCCGTACCGGCCGTCGACCCGCCACCGCCCGGCCGCCGGATCGCTGTCGAGGGCGGCCACGTCCGCCGCGTCGAGGCCGACGACGACGTCGGACTTCAACGTACGCAGGGCCACCAGCGGGGCCGGGAAGTAGTCGACGGTGTCGGCGAACGGCGTCGTCTCCGGCCAGCGGCAGTCGCCGACCAGCCGCCGGTAGTTCAGGTCGCCCTTGAGTACGACCACGGACGCTTCGGCGTACGTGTCGGCGAGGTCGTCCGGCATCCGGTGGTACGGGTGCGGCGCGCAGTAGAACCAGTGGGTGGCGACGTCGAGCCGGCCGTCGGCGGCGGCGGTGCGCAGCCGGTCGGCGATCCCGGCCGCGGCGGGTGGTCCGGCGGCCAGCCGGCGCAGGCAGCCGACGAGGTCCGCGGTGGTCGCGTCGGAGACGTAGTACGGGTATGGCTTGAGGTGCAGCGTCACCCGCTCCGCCGGCTCGGCGTGCAGCAGGTGGTCGACCAGGACCAGGTCGGAGAGCAGTTCCCGGCCGGCGTTGTCGGCGACCAGGCAGACCGTGCCCCTACCCGTGGTCAGCGCGGACACCGCGGCGGTGGTGTCGTCGGCGACCAGGTGGGCCGACGGCCCGACGGTGCCGGAGGTGGCCGCGACCCCGATCCGGAATCCGAGGTCGGCCTGGTTGCCCCACAGCGCGCCGTGCAGCAGGACCCGGGTCTTCTCGGCGGCGGTGAGCCCGGCCGTGCCCTCCAGCGTGCCAAGGTCGTCGGCGAGGTCGGGGGCGTCGAGTTCGGCCGCCTTCAGGAACGCGAACGGGTCGAGCCCGAGCCACGGGCCGGGGGTGAAGAATCCGACCGCCTCCAGCAGCCGGCGGTAGAAGTAGCTTTCGGCCCACAGGAACGGCACGTCGAGCCACGACCGTCCGAAGTGGTCGGCGCCCCACCCGTCCCAGGTGGCCCGGTCCGACGCGGCCGGCGGCAGGGGCCGGACCGGGCCGGTGAGCGTCTCGGCCAGCAGGGTCCGCAGCGCGGTCAGGTGTTCCGGCGGGTACGGGTGCGCGGCCGCGAGCTGGTCGATCAGCGCCGGGTGCCGCTCATGCCACACGTGCCAGGCCAGCGAGCCGGGTGAGTTGCTGAGGATCGGCGCGACACCGGCCGGTACGGCGGCGCTCACCGCTGCTCCCCCGCGCCACCGGCCAGCCTCGTGACGACCTCGTCGAAGCCGTACGACTGGCTGTCGAAGACGGTCACGTACGACACGCCGTGCCGGTCCCGCAGGTCGACCAGGCGGGCGCAGACCTCGTCGACCGAGGTGCCCAGCAGCGCGAACGGGCTCGTGAGCACCTGGTCGACGTCAGTGCCGGGCAGTTCCATCGCCGCGATCCGGGCCCGGGGATCGGGTACGACGCCGGCCCACTGGACCAGCACGCTCAGCTCGATGTCGGCGAACCGGTCGCCGGCGGCTCGGCGCACGTGCCCGATCCGTTCGGCCAGCCCGCTGTCGGAGAAGTTGCCGAAGTCGGGGCCGTCGGGCGTCGGGCTGAAGCCGCTGAACTGCACGATGCCGGCCCGTTCGGCGCCGACCGCGAGAAGCCGGTCGCCGTTGCCGCCGACCATCAGCGGTACGGCCGCCCCCTGTGGTGGCACCGGTTCGAGCCGGAAGCCGGCGAGCCGGCCGGGCGTGCCCCCCTCCTCGTCCACCGTCTCGCCGGCGAACAACCTGGGCAGCAGGTCGAGCGCCCGGGCCACCTCCCGGATCCGTTCACCGGCGGACGGGAACGGCAGGCCGAGGCTGCGTACCTCGGATTCCGCGTATCCCGCGCCGAGGCCGACGTCGAGGCGCCCGCCACTGACGATGTCGACGGCGGCCAGCTCCTGGGCGAGCGCGCCGAGCGGGCGGAAGGCGACGTTGACGACCTGGGTCCCCAGCCGGATCCGGCGGGTGACGGCCGCCGCGGCGGCCATCGCCGGGATCGGGGCGACCATGCCGGTGTGGTCCGGGAACAGCAGGCTGGCGTAGCCGGCCCGCTCGGCGCGGCGGGCGACGTCGACCGGCGATCCGGTGCCGTCCCAGACAAGACCGAAGCGTAGGGGGCGCATCCCCACACGCTGCGGGATCACCGGCAGCGTGTCCACCCGGTTCGCTGTCGGCTGAGTGCGGGCACTCCGCGCGGACATGGCGCCACGCGTCCCCGATTTCAACTGTCGTCAATGTCGCGCCCGATCCGGCGCAAGGTACGTCGGCGAGGCTGCACCGCGTGACTCATCCCCGGAAAACCATCCTGACGCTGGGCACGGTCGTCGCGACCCTGCTGGCAGCGGCCCCCGCCGCCGCCCAGCCGACCGTCGCGCACCGCGACCGGACCGCGACCGTGACGACCGACAACGAGACCCCGGTCCTCTACGACGACGAGGCGGGCGGCAACGCCTCCGGCGACGACCCGGCCATCTGGGTGCACCCGAAGGACTCGCACCGCTCGATCGTCGTCGTGACCGCCAAGGAGGGCGGCCTGCGCGTGTACGACCTGCGGTCGCGCGAGCTCCAGTCGCTTCCCGCGACGGAGGCGCCGCGCACCGACCCCGCGCCGGGCCGCTACAACAACGTCGACATCGCCTACGACATCCGGCTCGCCGGCCGTACGGTCGACGTCGCGGTCGTCTCGGACCGCTACAACGACCAGCTCCGGTTCTTCGCCATCGACCCGGCCGGGTCGGCCGCGCGTACCCCGCTGGTCGAGGTGACCGCCGCCGACCAGCGGTTCCTGTTCAACCCCGACCGGGCGGCCGTGGACGAGGAGCACACGGCGTACGGCCTGGCCGTCTGGCAGCCCCGGCGCGGCGAGACGTACGCCGTCGTCACCCAGGAGGGCCGGACGACGATCGCGACCGTTCGCGTCGTCGAGATCGCCGGGAAGCTCGGCTACACCGACATCCGAAAGGTCGTCATGCCGGGCACGTTCGCGCTGCCGGACGGTTCGACCTGGGTCCCGTGCGAGGAGCCGGGCGTGCTCCCCCAGTTCGAGGGTGTCGCGGTCGACCAGCGGTCGGGTGTCCTCTACGCCGCGCAGGAGGACGTCGGCCTGTGGCGGCTGCCGCTTCCCCTCGGCTCGGGCGGCCGGCCGGAACTCGTCGACCGGGTCACCGACTTCGGTATCCACGACGTCTACGACGAGGCGTCCGAGGAGTGCGTACCGGTCGACCCGGACGCCGAGGGCTTCGGCGGCCCCCGGCTCACCGCCGACGTCGAGGGCGTCGACATCTACTACGGTCCGGGCGGCACCGGCTACGTGATCGTGTCGAGCCAGGGTGACGACACGTTCGCCGTGTACGACCGGCAGGGCCGGAACCGCCCGGTGGGCAGCTTCCGGGTCCGGGGCGTACGCGGCACCGACGACGTCAACGGGTCCGACGGTCTGGCCGTCACGAACCGTCCCGTCGGCGGCTACCGGCACGGTCTGCTCGTCACCCACGACGAGCCGGAGACGGGGCCGGACGTCGACGCCGACCGTGACGCCACGAACTTCTCGTACGTCTCGTGGGCCGACATCGCCGACGCGCTGTCGCTGAAGGTGGACACCCGGGCCGGCAACGATCCCCGCTTCCGCTGAACCGGCGCCACCCCGACCGCGCCGCACCCGGTTCCGGGCCGCGGCCGGTCGGCCGCGGCCCGTCGAACCCGACGGCGTGGGGCGCCTCGGGGCCGGCGCGAATCAGGGTTGAAGTTGACGCTACGGCAACCCATACCGTGGTGGTCACGGCCGGAAACACCGGCCACGATCATCGGAGGGACGGGCATGGCCTGGTCGATCGCCGAGGTGGCGAAGGAGGCCGGCGTCACGTCGCGCACGCTGCGGCACTACGACGCGATCGGACTGCTGACGCCGGCCTTCACGGCCGACAACGGCCGGCGCTTCTACGGCCAGGAAGAGCTGCTGCGGCTGCAGCGGATTCTCCTGTTGCGGGACCTCGGGCTGGGGCTCGACGCCGTCGCCGAGGTGCTCGACCGGCAGAGCCGGGACAGCACCGTCGAGGTGCTCGTACGGCACCGGGACTGGCTGGTCCGGGAACGGGGCCGGCTGGACCGGCTGATCCGCACCGTCGACTCCACGATCGGGAACGTTCAGGAAGGAAGGGAGATGACCCCGAGAAAGGTCTTCGAGGGGTTCGAGTCGAACCCCTACGAGGCGGAGGCCCGCGAGCGGTGGGGTGACGCCGCGGTCGACGCCGCCGACGAGCGGATGCAGGGCTGGTCGGCCGACGACGCGGAGAAGGCCCGCACCGGCTACGTCCGGGTCCACGAGGGCCTGGCCCCGCTGAAGGCGGCCGGGGTGCCGGTCACCGACGACCGGGTACAGGAGCTGGTGCGGTTCCACCACGAGGTGACGTGCCTGTTCTGGACCCCGAACCGGGATGCCTACCGGGGCCTGGGCCAGATGTACGTCGACGACGAGCGCTTCCGCCGCAACATCGGCGGCGGTGACGACGCGCTGGTGGAGTACCTCCGCGACGCGATGTTCGTCTACGCCGACCGCCGGCTCGGCGGGTAGGCGGACCGCCCGGTCGTAACGTCGTCCGGGCCGGCCGCCACCGGCCGGCCCGGACACCGGACGGACACCGGGCTCGGACGTCGGACCGGCGTCGCGAGGGCCCGGCACCGCCGGAGAAAAGCTGCGGCCCTTGTCACAGCGCGACTGCCGAACAAAAGGGTCATCCATGACCAGGAGGGACGTCACTTCCCCACGATCGGCACCCCCCGGGCAAGATCGCGCGCATTGTATCGAACGCCCACCTCAGCGACCATCCGCTCAACAGGCAGGACCGGCCATCCTCTGGCAACATGGCTGCGCATGTGCGGGCTGGCTGGGGAACTGCGCCGCGACGGCGTACGCGCCGACGTGTCGGCGGTGGAACGGATGGCGGCGACGATGCGCGACCGGGGCCCCGACGACAGCGGGGTCTGGTCCCGGGGGCCGGTCGCCCTCGGCCACCAACGACTGAAGATCATCGACCTCTCGGCGGCCAGTGGGCAACCCCTGGTCGACCCGCAGTCGGGACTGACCGGTGTCTTCAACGGCTGCATCTACAACTACCGGGAACTGCGCGAGGAGTTGCAGGCCCGCGGGCACCGCTTCTTCTCCTCGGGAGACACCGAGGTCGTGCTCAAGGCGTACGCGCAGTGGGGCGACGACTTCGTGGACCACCTGATCGGCATGTTCGCCGTGGCGATCGTCGAGCGGGACACCGGCCGCCTGGTGCTGGCCCGGGACCGGCTCGGCATCAAGCCGCTCTACCTGGCCGAGACCCCGGACCGGGTGCGCTTCGCCAGCACACTGCCGGCACTGCTGGCCGGCGGCGGGGTGGACACCACCATCGACCCGGTGGCACTCGCCCACTACCTGAGCTTCCACAGTGTCGTACCGGCACCCCGCACCATCCTGCGCGGCGTCGGCAAGCTGCCGCCCGCCACCGTCCGGACGTACGAACCCGACGGCCGGGTCACCGAACGGGTCTACTGGAACCCGTCGTTCACCCGCCACCCGGACCGCGCCGACTGGTCGGACCGGGACTGGCAGGACGCCCTGCACGAGTCGCTGACCACGGCGGTACGCCGCCGGATGGTCGCCGACGTGCCGGTGGGTGTCCTGCTCTCCGGCGGCCTCGACTCCAGCCTTGTCGTCGCGCTCCTCGCCGAACAGGGACAGCGCGGGCTCGCCACCTTCTCCATCGGTTTCGAGGCGGTCGGTAACCGGGAGGGCGACGAGTTCCGCTACTCCGACCTGGTCGCGGCGGCCTTCGACACCGACCACCACCAGATCCGGATCGCCACGACCGACCTCGTCCCGCCGCTGGAGGCCGCCGTCGCCGCGATGAGCGAGCCGATGGTCAGCCACGACTGCGTGGCGTTCTACCTGCTCAGCGAGACGGTGTCGGAGAAGCTGAAGGTCGTCCAGTCCGGGCAGGGCGCCGACGAGATCCTCGGCGGCTACCACTGGTATCCGCCGCTGGCCGGGGTGGACCGGGAGCACGCCCTCGACACGTACGCGACGGCGTTCTTCGACCGGGACGCGGCCGGCCTGGCCCGCATCCTCGACCCGGGCCGGCTGGCCGACGGCGACCCGGCGCGGGAGTTCGTCGCCGCCCACTTCGCCCGGCCCGGCGCGCAGACCGCGGTCGACGCCGCGCTGCGCCTCGACACCTCCGTGATGCTCGTCGACGACCCGGTCAAACGGGTCGACAACATGACCATGGCACATGGGCTGGAGGCCCGCGTTCCGTTCCTCGACCACGAGTTCGTGGAACTCGCCGCCACCTGCCCGCCGGAGCTGAAGCTCGCCCAGGGCGGCAAGGGCGTGCTCAAGGAGATCGGCCGCCGGGTTCTCCCCGGCGAGGTCATCGACCGGCCGAAGGGCTACTTCCCGGTGCCGGGCCTCACCCACCTCGAGGGCAAGGTGCTCGACCGGGTACGCGACGCGTTGCACGCCCCGGAGGCCCGCCGCCGCCACCTGTTCCGCCCCGAGTACGTCGACGCCCTGCTCGCCGACCCGAACGCCGAACTCACCCCGCTGAACGGAAACAAGCTGTGGCAGATCGGACTCCTGGAAATGTGGCTCCAGAGCCACGCGATCGCCTGACCGTGGCCGACATGTCGACGACGACGGAAACAGCGCGGACCGACGGGAAGCCGGCCCGGCGGCGGGAACGGGTCGGGCCGGGCGGCGACCCGGTCGCCCAGGGCGATCCCGCCGGTACGCCACCCCACCCCGGATCCGGGGTCCCCCGGGCCAGCGGTGGCGACGTGGTGCTCGACTGCGGCTGGGGGCGGCTGGTCTTCGGCCAGACGTTCCACGATCCGGCGGCCGTCGCCGACGTGCTGCGCTCCGAGACCGCCGGCTCCCGGGACATCTGCATCTACCTGCGCGACCCGCACGTGCTGGTGTCCCGGCTGCACGACGAACTGTTCATCGACCCGTCGCTGACGTACCGGCTGCCGCTGCGCGGCCGGCGGGTCGAACAGGGCGACGGCCCGCTGCCCGGACTGCGAATCCGCCCGCTGGCCAGCGTCGCGGACGCCGAAGCGGTGAACCGGATCTACGCCAGCAACGGCATGGTGACCAGCCCGGTGGACGTCCTGGTCGCCAACGCCGCCACCCCACAGTTCCTCCACCTGGTCGCCGAGTCGAGCACCGGGGAGGTCGTCGGGACCATCACCGGCGTGGACCACGTCGAGGTCTTCGACGACCCGGAGAACGGCGCCAGCCTGTGGTGCCTCACCGTCGACTTCAACCACGCCCCACCCGGCACCGGCCAGGCGCTGCTGTCCGAGTTGGCGGCCCGGCTGACCGAACGCGGCCGGTCCTTCGTCGACCTGTCCGTGCTCGCCGAGAACGACGGTGCGATCCGGCTCTACGAGCGGCTCGGTTTCTACCGCACCGCCACGCTCTGCGTGAAGCGGAAGAACCCGATCAACGAACGGCTGTTCCTGCCCGCCCTGCCCGACGGCTACGACCAGCTCAACCCGTACGCCCGGATCGTCGCCGACGAGGCGATGCGGCGCGGCATCCGGGTCGAGGTGACCGACCCGGAATGGGGCGAGCTGCGGCTCACCAGCGGCGGCCGGACCGTCCTGACCCGCGAGTCGCTCTCCGAGCTGACCTCGGCGGTGGCCATGAGCCGCTGCGACGACAAGCGGGTCACCCGTCGGATCCTCGCCGAAGCGGGACTGCGCGTGCCACGCGGCCGGGCCGCCGCCGGTGACGACACCGACACCGCGTTCCTGGCCGAGGCCGGCGCCGTGGTGGTCAAGCCGGTCCGGGGCGAGCAGGGCAACGGGATAACCGTCGGCGTACGCACGACGGAGGCGCTGCACGCCGCCGTCGGGTTGGCCCGACGGTACTGCCCGGACGTCCTCATCGAGGAACTGTGCACCGGTGAGGACCTACGGGTGGTCGTGATCGGCCACGAGGTGGTCGCGGCGGCCGTACGCCGGCCCGCCTCGATCGTCGGCGACGGCCGGCACGACATCACCGAGCTGATCGAGCGGCAGAGCCGTCGCCGCGCCGCGGCCACCGGCGGCGAGTCCCGCATCCCGGTCGACGACATGACCCGCGAGGTGATCGCCGAAGCCGGGTACGGCCCGCACGACGTACTGCCGGAAGGGACGGTGCTCGCCGTCCGGCGGACCGCGAACCTGCACACCGGCGGCACGATCCACGACGTGACCGCCGACCTGCACCCCGAGATCGCGCAGGCGTGCGTCACGGCGAGCCGGGCACTGGATGTCCCGGTCACCGGACTGGACCTGCTGGTCGAGTCCCCCGACCGGCCGGAACACGTCTTCATCGAGGCGAACGAACGACCGGGCCTGGCCAACCACGAACCGCAGCCGACCGCCGAACGCTTCGTCGACCTGCTCTTCCCCGGCACCCGGGCACCGCAGCGGCTCTGGTCCCCGGCCGGTGCGGCATCCTCGACGTCATGACCGACGCCCGACCCGTACCGCTCCCGCTCGACCTGGACTACCTGCGGCAGGTGCTGCTGGAACTCCTGGAGATCCCCAGCCCGTCGGGGCGTACCGACCACGTGCAGCAGTACGTCGGCGAGCGCCTCTCCGCCCTCGGCGTCTCCTCCACCCTGACCCGGCGTGGCGCGTTGAGCGCCTGCCTGCCCGGTCCCCGCGCCACCGGCGCCGACCGGGCGATCGTGGTGCACACCGACACCATCGGCGGGATGGTGAAACGGCTGAAGGAGAACGGCCGGCTGGAGCTGAAGTCGATCGGCACGCACAGCGCCCGGTTCGCCGAGGGCGCCCACGTACGGATCTTCACCGACGACCTGGAACGGGTGATCACCGGCCAGGTGCTGCCGCTGAAGGCCAGCGGGCACCGCTACAACGAGGCCGTGGACCTCCAGGGGGTCGGCTGGGACCGGGTCGAGGTACGGGTCGACGAGCCGGTCGAGGACATCGCCGGGCTACGCGCGCTCGGCATCGACGCGGGCGACTTCGTGGCGCTGCTCCCCAACCCGACGATCACCCCCAGCGGGTACGTGAAGTCCCGCCACCTCGACGACAAGGCGGGCGTGGCGGCCGTACTCACCGCGTTCAAGGCGATCATCGACGCGGGCGTCCAGCCCAAGGTCACCGCACACCTGCTGGTCACCGTCACCGAGGAGATCGGACACGGGGCCAGCCACGGCCTCGACCCGGACGTCGCGGAGATCGTCTCGGTGGACGCCGCGGTGGTCGCCCCGGGCCAGCAGTCCCGGGAGAACGCCGCCACGCTGGCCATGGGGGACGGCGTCGGCCCCTTCGACTACCACCTGGCCCGCAAGCTGGCCGCGATCGCCACCGAACACGACGTGGACCTGGTCCGCGACGTCTTCGACTACTACCGCTCGGACATCGCGGCGGCGGTCGAGGCCGGCGCGCACGCCCGGGTGGCGCTGATCGGCTTCGGGGTCGACGCGACCCACGGCCACGAACGCACCCACCTGGACGGGCTGCGCCATCTCACGCAGCTCCTCTGCCTCTACCTCCAGAGCGATCTCGTCTTCCCGGAGTGGGACGCCGAGCCGGAGGGCGAGCTGGCCGACTTCCCGTCGCTGGCGGTGCAGCCGGCCTCGGCGGAGGGACCGCGCGAGGGCCCGATCGGAATCGCCGAAACCCCGACGCCCACGGGTTGATCTGTTCAAGCTGCTTCGGCTTGTTCCTCACGTGGCGTCATGGCACATAGTCGGTGGCGTGGAGGAGCACCTGACCGTGGGGCGGGTGGCCGAACTGGCCGACATAACCGTCCGCACGCTGCATCACTACGACGAGATCGGCCTTCTGCGGCCGTCCACGCGAACCGCGGCCGGGCACCGGGCCTACTCCGCGGGTGACGTGGAGCGGCTGCGGGAGGTGCTCGCCTACCGGCGGCTGGGCTTCGGATTGCGCGAGATCGCGGATCTGGTCGACGACCCGGCCACCGACGCGGTCGCGCACCTGCGCCGGCTGCGCGGCCTGCTGCTGGACCAGCGCGACCGGGCCGCTGCCATGGTGACGGCCATCGACCGGGAGCTGGAGGCGCGGGCAATGGGGATCAGGACGACGCCGGAGGAGCAGTTGAGAGTGTTCGGCACACGGTTGTACGACACCATCGGATCCGCATACCCGGCGACGCGGCGTACCGAGCCACGGATCGCCGCGCGCATCTGGGACGCGCTGGGGGACGCACGGACGGTGCTGAACGTCGGGGCCGGAACCGGCTCCTACGAACCCCCGGACCGCGACGTCACGGCGGTGGAACCGTCGGCGGTCATGCGGGCGCTGCGCCCCGCGGGCGCGGCGCCGTGCGTGGCCGCCGCCGCGGAGAGCCTGCCGTTCGAGGACCAGTCCTTCGACGCCGCGATGGCGGTCAGCACCGTCCACCACTGGCCGGACCCGGTCGCCGGGCTGCGTGAGATGCGGCGGGTGGCCCGGCGGGTGGTCGTGTTCACGTACGACGCCGACGACACCGGCTGGCGTCGGCGGTTCTGGCTCACCCGCGACTACCTGCCCGAGTTCGCCGACCTTCTCGTCGGCTGGCCTTCCCTGGCCGACCTGACCCGCGCGATCGGGGGACGCGCGGAGCCGGTGCTCATCCCGTGGGACTGTGTCGACGGCTTCTTCGAGGCCCACTGGCGCCGGCCCGAGGCGTACCTGGACGAACATGTGCGCCGCGCGGTGTCGGTATGGACCAGGGTCGGGCCCGAGGCCGAGCAGCGGGCGGTGACCGGGCTCCGCGCAGACCTTTCCTCGGGCCGGTGGGCGGAGCGTAACCGCGACCTCGTCGCCCTCGACGCGGCGGAACTCGGCCTCCGGCTGCTCGTCGCCTGAGCCGCCGCGCCCGGGAGCACCGCCCGGGAGCCGGACGCGATCCGGCAGGCGTGCCGAACCGACCTGCCACGCTCACCCCTTGTCGTACAATTTCTTGTACGACACATTGGGAGGCATCATGCGTACCGTCACCTACTCGGAGGTCCGGCAGAACCTGGCCAAAGTTCTGGATCATGTCGTGGATGATGCCGAGGAGGTTGTGGTCACCCGCTCTGGCCGCGAGGCTGCGGTCATCATCTCGCTGCGGGAGTACCAGTCCCTGAAGGAGACGGCGTATCTGATGGCCAGCCCTGCCAACGCGCGCCGGCTGAACGAGGCCGTCGACGAGTTGCGCAACGGGGGCGGGGAAATGCGTGACCTGATCGACCCCGACGCCAGCGACGGCGGAGCGTCGGCAGCGTGAAGGTGCAGTTCGCCAGCCGGGGTTGGGAGGATTACCTGACCTGGCAGCGGGATCGCCAGATGCTCAAGCGGGTGAACGCCCTGATCGAGGACATCCGGCGCAACGGCCACCAGGGGATCGGCAAGCCAGAGCAGCTCCGGGGCAACTGGTCAGGGGTCTGGTCGAGGCGTATCGATCAGGAGCACCGCCTGGTATACCGGATCACCGATGACACCGTGCAGATAGCGCAGTGCCGCTACCACTACGAATAGTCACGAGCCGCACGTCGCGCCGATAGTTCGCATGCTGGCCTGATCCCGGGCCAGGCGTACAGGTCAAGGGTGTTCGTGGGCCGGGGACGCCACCATGCGAACCAACCGGCGACCATCGACGGTGTCCCGTGGCCGCTCCTCTCCTGGGTGACGTGACGTGCCGTCCGAGCCGATCTGGATCCCGATGTGATCTTGGGCTACCGCCGCACGCTGGTCCTCGGCGCGTGGCTCACCCGTTCCGGGCCGTTTCCGGGCCGGTGACCCGGCGCAGCAGCGGCAACGTCAGGGCGATGATTCCCAGGGACACCACCAGCCCGCCACCGACGGTCAGGTAGAATGACAGGTGCGGCGGTAGCAGTGTGTAGCCCAGTTGCGCCCGCAGGAAGAGATGGGCGGCCAGGAACCCCATGCCGATGGCCACCGCGGCGACGAGCAGCAGCGGCACGACGGTTTCCAGCGCGACCACCCGGCGCAGGGTGGACAGCCGCACCCCGGTGAGCCGCAGCATGCTGAACGGCCGCTTTCGGTCGCTCAGCCCGCCGGCCACGCTCACCGCCAGGCTGCAACCGGCGATCGGCAGGCTGGCCAGCATGACCACGTCGGCCAGCCGCTGGAACTGGATCATCTGCCGTGCGGAGTTCGACTCCCACTCGCCGATGCTCGCCGGGAAGCGCCCCAGCGGAAACGCGTTGATCAGCATCGTCCGGGCCTGCTCGAACCCGGTGCGGCTGGTCGTGTCGACGACCACCGACTGGATCGGCTGCCGGTCGACCTCCGTGGGGGCGATGCTGGCGGCGTCCCAGACGTGCGTGTCACTGGTCAGGTCGAACGCGCGCATGCCGATGAGGTCACCGTGGACGGCCGCGACCTGCGCCCCGGCGGGGCAGCTACCGAACACCGCCAGACGGTCCAGCTCCGCGCACGTGATGACGCCGTGTCCTCCGTCCCGGTCGGGGTTGAGGTGCACCAGGGTCACGCTGCGCACGCCGGGGATCGTCTCGAGGCCGGCCGGAATCTGGTCGGCGGTCGGTGCGGGCCCTTCCTCCGGCCAGAACTGTTTCGCCAGTGACGTGGCGGCCACCGAGTCGGTCCGGGGTTCGCCGCGGTTGGCGACGAACGTGGTGATCGTGCCGGTCGCCACGCTGGTCACGAACAGCGCGACGATCAGCCCGCTGACGGATCGGAAGCCGGCCTGCGGGTCGTCCGCGAGACGTCGCCCGGCGATGAGCGTGGCGGGCCGGCTCGCCCGCCCGGCCAGCACCCGGGCGCCGACCATGGTCAACCACGGCCCCGACAGCACGAGCCCGGTCAGGACCAGCAGAAACCCGGACAGGTACGCGGCAAGCTGGCCGTCGGTCGTGTCGGGGCGCCGGCCGATGAAGTACGTCAACTCGGCGAGCCCGACGACCAGCGGGATCAGCCGCCAGGCGCGCGGGGGCTTCGGGGTCACCCGACGGCTCACGCCCAGCGGCGAGATCTGCACCCGGCGCAGGGCCAGCCAGGAGGCCACGACGGAACCGACCGGGATACCGAGCGCGACCACGAGGACGTCGACGAGGTCGAGCGACAGGTCGGCGGTGAAGAACGGTTCGCCGGTGAACGGAATCGTGGCGATTGCCGGCCGGATCGCGAAGAACAGACTGAACCCGGCAACGGTGCCCGCCGCGGTCGCGATCGTCGACTCCACGGCCGAGACGAGGGAGATCTGCCGTGGTGTCGCGCCGATCAACCGCATCGCGGCGAAGCGCTGCTCCCGCCGGGTGGCCGCCAGCCGGGTCGCGGTGCCGATGAAGATGAGCACCGGGACGAGCAGGGCGGCCGCGACGACGGCGAGCACGAGTGACATGGCGTCGGAGTTGAGTCCGACCGGGCAACCGTTGCGGCAGTCGTTCTGGGCGGGGGTCATGATCTGGGTGACCTGGCGGGCCCCCAGCTGCTCCAGCTCCGCCGGGGTACGGCCGATGACGATCAGCAGCGATTCGGGGGACGGCAACGCCGCCGACCCGATCGTGCCGATCTCGTGCCCGGGGAAGCGGTCACCGAGTTCCGTGGCCGGGGTGGTCCGAAGCAGCTCGCCGAGGGCGGGTGAGACGTAGAACTCGCCCGGCCCCGGCAGGCGCGGGATGCCCGGCGGGACGGGTGCGTCCGGACCCGGCACCGCGACCTCGACCCGGCCGATGGACCGGCCCTGGTGGTAGTCCTCCCGGAGCAGCCACCAGATCGGATCGGCCGACACGTCGGAGGCGGCCGGGGCGGCGGCGGTGTTGAGCCAGGCGTACCGCTGGTTCTGCGCGCCGACCGCGTTCATCGCGGCGAGCGTCGTCAGGAGCATGCCGACGCCGAGCGCCACCGCGGTGGCGATGACGGCGAGCCGGGTGGCGGCCTCCCGGCCACCGGACAGGGACAGTCGCAGACCGAACCGGATCATGAGTACACCAGCGCGTTCACCTTGCCGTCGCGCACGATGACCTGCCGGTCGGCGCACGCGGCCACGCGGGCGTCGTGGGTGACGAGGACGACGGTCGTCTCCTGCTCGCGGGCCGAGGCGACCAGGAGGTCCATGACCTGCTCGCCGGTCAGCGAGTCGAGCGCCCCGGTCGGCTCGTCGGCGAACAAAACCCCGGGCCGGGCGACCAGACCACGGGCCAGCGCGACCCGCTGCGCCTGCCCGCCGGACAGCTCACCGGACCGGCGCCGCTCCAGCCCGGCCAGGCCGAGCCGCTCGAACCACGGCCGCGCCTCGCCGAGCGCGGCGGCCCGCCGGGCGCCGCCGAGCAGCAGCGGCAGTGCGACGTTCTCCTCGGCGGTCAACTCGGGCACGAGCTGTCCGAACTGGAACACGAACCCGAAATGGTCCCGGCGCAGGATGCTGCGCTCGTTCTCGTTCAGGGTGTCGACCCGGCGGCCGTCGTAGTAGACCTCGCCCGCGCCGGGTACGAGGATCCCCGCCAGGCAGTGCAGCAAAGTGGACTTCCCGGAACCGCTCGGGCCCATGATGGCGACAATCTCGCCCGGGGCCACCGAGACGCTGGCGCCGCGCAGCGCCGGCGTCTCACCGAAGGACAGAACGACGTCTCGTGCCTCGATCGCCTTCATCCCCGCAGCACCGTCTCCCGGAGGGCGTCCAACCGGGCGACGGTGATGTCGATCCAGCGCAGGTCGGCCTCCAGACGGAACAGGCCGTGGTCGGCCAGCAGGGTGTCGACCAGGTCGCCGCCGCGTCTGATCTCGGTGAGTTCCGTCATCCGCCGCAGGTGCGCGGCGCGCTGGCTGTCGAGGTACTCCTCGGCGGGCCGGCCGAGCATCAGGGCCAGCACGACCTTGGTGAACAGCACCGTCTGCAGGTTGGGCTCGGCCTCGACGGGCTCGGTCAGCCACGATTCGACCTCGGTCGCGCCCAGTTCGGTGATGACGTACCGCTTGCGCTCGTGGCCTACGCCCGGCTCGACCTCACCAATCACGATCTTGCCGTCGCGGGCGAGCCGGCCGAGGGTCGCGTAGACCTGACCGAACGGCAGCGGCTTGCCCCGGCTGAAGAAGGAGTCGTAGTCGCGCTTGAGGTCGTAGCCGTGACTGGGCTCGCGCTCGAGCAGGCCGAGGAGGGTCATGGGAACGCTCATGCGCAGACCATACACTGAGTGTATATCCCGCGTACATATACCGGGCGTATATCGATGATTGCCAGGCCGAGGAGTGAGCCGATCCGTCTTCCAGCCGCGAAATCTCCGACTGAGACCCCTCCTTATCCGCTGCGGTGGCGTGTCTGATGGTTAGGAGGTGGCGGTGGACGCGGAGGACTCGTTCGCGAGGTATGTGCGGGACCGGACCGGCGGCACGACCCAGTTGATCCGCCAGGAGGGCGTGTGGGTCTGGGACATCGACGTCGCGCACGACCTGGTGGTCGACGGCCGGTTCGGCGGCCCCTCCTCCAAGCCGACCGCGTAGCTATCAGCTAAGCAAGGAGGTTTCGTCATGTCGGCTGATGCCGTGCACTACAACATGCATGATGCCAAGACCCATCTGTCGCGCATCATCGAGCGGGTGGAGCGCGGCGAAGAGATCATCATCGACCGGGCGGGCACCCCGGTGGCGAAGGTCGTGCCGCTGGTGCGGCGAGCCAACCGCACCGCAGTCGGCTCCCTCGCCGGCCAATTGGATCTGTCAGGCGACTGGGACTCGCCTCAGACCAACGCCGAGGTCGCCGCCGACTTCGGCATCGGCGCATGACCCTGCTGCTGGACACGCATGTCGCCCTCTGGGCCATCACCGGCGACGCGACCCTCGGCACCGAATTCCTCGACCGACTACGCCACGACCCGGACATCTTCCTCTCCCCGGTCACCCTGTGGGAGATCACCATCAAACAGAGTGCGGGAAAGCTTGCCGGACCGCCCGACCTCGCCGAGCAGGTGAAGGACATGGGCTTCCGTGAGCTGCCTGTGACGCACGCCCACGCCATCGTCGCTCGCCGCCTGCCACCGCATCATCGCGATCCCTTCGACCGCATGCTGGTGGCGCAGGCGATCACCGAAGGCTTGACTCTCGCCTCCCGCGACGCGTCGATAGCGCTGTACGACGTGGACGTCCTCAAGATTTGACCACACGCCACATCCGGCGTTCGCCCACCGCCACCCGCCCGACGCGTCCTGCGGTCACACAACGGCGTCAGCACGGCGTGGCGTTCGGCAGAGGGAGCCGGCCGGGCATGGTCCGTCCTGCTCCGATCAGCAGCCCGCGATGGTCGAGAACGATCCGCCGATCGCTCCGCCGGCGCCTTCACCACTGGTAAGGCCCGTGCCTGCCACCCCGGTGTACGTGTCGCCGAGGATGCGCGACGCCCAGGTCGTCTTGACGTCCCACGCGCCGTCCCTGGCAGCGAGGTCCACGCGCGAGACGAGGCTGCTGCCGCGCCACACCTCGAACCGGGCTCCCGCAGTACGGCCGGGCGTGGTCGCCGCCACCAGAGTGATCTCCCACAACGGGCCGTACCCGCTTTCGACCGCCGTCTTGCACGCCATCACGACAGCGGAGCCGGACTGGCCGGCAAACGTCGACCAGGCGGCGTGAGCCGGCGCGGCACCGCCGATGGCCAGCGCAACGCTGGTCACGGTGCTCAGGAGGGCAAGTTTGCCGAACCGGCCGAACCTCGTCACGGTGTTCTCCCCTTCGGCTTCTGGCGTCTGTCCCGCCCGTACCTTCAGGAGAGCGGACGCTCCACACCCTAATGGACCCCAAGCATGGGCCCGCTCGACCCACACTGGTGGGGCGTTGGTTCCGAACTCGGCGGCACAACGTGGGGCCGGAGGCACCACCATGCGAACCACACTGCCACGATCGCCGGTGACCCGCTACCACTGAGTTCGACCAGGTCGCGGGCGCCAGGCGGTACCCGATGACGGTCGCCGAAGCCGTACCTGACACCATCCGGGCCTCAGGCCGCGGCGCCCCGCGGCTCGAAACTGACGTTCAGGCTCACATCCAGCGCCGCCGCCAACCGTTCCAGCACCGGCAACGTCGGCACGGTCCCACCCGCCTCGAACCGGGCGACCGCCGACTGGGTCATACCCGACGCCTGGGCAAGCTGCGACTGGCTCCAGCCCCGACGCTCGCGAAGCTCCCGAACCGCGCGGCCGAGTTCGAACGCCAGTCGCGCCGCGTCGTACGCCTCCGCGGCTCCGGGCTCAGCCATACGCCGTTCGCGCATGGCGCCCCAGTCTGCCCGTTCACCCATGGCCTAGCCCTCCTCCTCTTCGACACGGTGCGCCTCGTCGACACACCGGGCCAACGCCCGACGCGCCCGGTCGACCTCCCGCTCGTCACGCATGCGCGTCTTGTGGAACACCGTCAACAGGATGATCCGCTTGTCGGACGCGATCCAGTAGGTGACCCGCACCGCCTGCCGCTCCAGATAGAAGCGCAACTCGCGCAACTTCCCGTCAAGCTGCTTCGTGTACGGCTCCCCCAACAGCGGGCCGTGCTCCGCCAACAGATCGACGTAGAACGCCGCCCTGGCGAACAGCGCGGTCGGCAGGCTCTCCAGCCACTTCTCGACCTCCGGCTCCAACTCGACCGTACCCCAGGTCATAGCGACGATGCTATACCAACGCGGACCCACAACCGGGTGACGCCCTCAGCCGAAGCAACCACCAACTGCGGCGATGGTTCGCATGCCGATCAGAGGGCATCGAGAAACCGCAGGCGAAGAGAAAGAGTGGGGCGGACGGGACTCGAACCCGTGACCGATCGATTATGAGTCGACTGCTCTAACCTGCTGAGCTACCGCCCCGTGCCGGCGCGGGGATCCTAACCCGCGACCAGCCGCCCTGCCACCATCTTCACGTTGGCCCGGCCGGCCGCCGGCGGACCCACCGGCCCGCCGGCTACCTCCGCAACGGCCGGCGGAGCCGGCGCAGCAGGGCGACGATCGGCCAGGCGACTCCGGCGGTCAGGCCGAGCAACACGCCCATGAAGAGCCAACTGTCCGGATCGTCGGCGTCACCGGTGACGATGAGGATGCCCTGCACCACGATGAAAAGGAGCAACGGCAGCGCGAGGATGCCGAAGAAGAGCAGCCCCAGTGCCTCGTACCACCTGGGCAGCCGCAGTCCCTTCGGCACGACGGCCTGCTCGGCCGGTGGCACGGGAATGCTCTCCGGGTCGCGGGCCGGCATCGGCACGTGCCGGTCGGCGGGCACGATGTTGTCGATGGCGGCGACGTCGGCGGCGGTCACGCCGTACATCGTGGGTTCGACCGGTACGAAGAGGGCGTCGGCGCCGATGAGCTGGCGGCCGCCGTCGGGCCAGACGAGCAGGGCGGCACAGTTGGCGTACTCGACGGTGACCGGGGCGCCCGGTTGGTCGAGGGTCACGCCGTACGGGCCGATGACGAGGCCGGTCTCGTCGCCCGCGGTACGGGAGGCGGCACGCCGGCCGGTGACGGCGGACGTGGAGTGGGTGGGGGCGGCGGCGAACCCGGCCCACTCGGCACCACGGCTGCCGGGCACCATCAGCAGGGCGGTACCGGCGGCCTCGACGGCGACCGCGTGGATGTCGGCGAGGGTGACCGCCTTCAGTTCGGCACGCATCTCGTCGGTGCTGAGGTTGGGCTGGCCGGTCAGGTGGTTGAGGGCGGCGCCGGGCAGCCGGGCGGCGTCGAAGTCGGCCCGGCTGTAGGTCTCCTCCGTCGCCGCGCACACGGTGTCGAGGTCCGCCTGCTCGATTCGGCCGACGCGGAGTTTGGCGAGCACGTCGACGAATCCGCCGAGTACCGCGCCGTGCTTGTCGGGCAGGGCGTCGGCGGCGGCGGTGACCATGGCGTGGTCGTCGCCGCGCGGGCTGTAGGTCGCGGTGGCCATGTAGGACAGTCCGTCCTCCTGACGCAGGGCGCGGAAGAGTTCCCGTTCGAGGACGGCGGTGTAGATGCCGGCGGCGACGGAGCGCCTGACCACGGCGTCGAAGGCGACGATCCGGGAGGCGCCGCCGCAGAAGTAGGCGGGCGTCTCCGGCAGCGCGGACCAGGCCGGGGGAACCGGTTGCCGGGTACCACCGGGCAGGTCTAGGCGCAGGCCCGCCGGGACGGCGTCGCCGGCGATCCAGAGCACGACGTTGTCCCGGGTGAAGTAGCGGGCGGCCCAGGCGCGCAGGTCGTCGGGGCCGACGGAGCGCAGCCCGAACTCGGGATGGCCGGGCAGGCCGTAGCCGACCGCGCCGTGCCGCCAGACCGCGAGCGGCTCACCGTAGCCGGGGACGCGGCTGCCGCGCTCGGTACGCAGGATGCCCTTCTCCATGTCGAGGCGGTCCATCGGCAGGTTGCCGAGCGCGGCGCAGACGCCGTTGACGAAGGCGGTGACCTTCTCGGGGCTGCCCTGGGTGTGGAAATGGGTGACGACCGTGCCGGTGCTGCCGTTGTAGTGGTAGTCGGTGAGGCCGAACTGGTGCAGGGCGAGGTGTTCGAGCAGGTGGGTGATTCCCGCGCGGGCAAGGGTCTCGTCTGCCTGGCCGACCCGGAAGGTCAGCCCGGCGATCAGGGGTCCGTTGGGGTTGGGGGCGAGCAGGGTCGGTACGCCGTCGACCTCGGTCTGCGTGATCACTGCTGTCGGCCTTTCGCGAACGCCTCTGCGCGGCATCGTTGGAACTGGGTGGCGGCGTCGCCGAGGTAGTGCCACGGGCTTTCGGTGGCAAGGTTGCCGAGGGCCGTGAACTGGGTGGCCGCGGCGGCGTAGTCGTCGATGAGCCAGAACATCATCGCGAAGGTGTTGCGTACCCCGACCCAGCCGACCCGTTCCCGGAAGTCGGGGTGGAGCACCGAACGTTGCGCGGCCTCCCGGATCTCCTGCCGGACGGTGGCCTCCGCCAGGTACCGCTGTCCCTGGTCGCCGGCGTCCAGCCAACGTTCGAGGTGGCCGTCGAGGACCAGTACGGCGTTGGGGGCGCCGGGTGGGGCCGCGCCGGCGCACTCCTTGGCGAACGCGTGCATCGCCGGCCAGCTGCCGCTCCACTTCGGGCAGAGCTGTTGCAGCAGGTTCCGTTGGGCGGCCAGGTCGTGGGGGTGGTGCCGGGCCAGCCGGTCGTAGCGTCGGCGGGTTTCCGCCTGGCCGAACTGGAGTCCGCGGGCGGTGGTCATGCGCAGGTTCCAGGCCGGGGCGTTGTCTGGTTCCCGGGCGGTGACGTCGATCAGCAGTCGCTCGGCCCGGCGCAGGTGGTCGTGTAGTGCGGCGAACTGCTCGGCGCTGACGTGCTGTGCCCGGGCGTCGGTGCGGATCTCCCAGCCGATCGAGATGTGGTTGACGGCCAGCAGGGTGGCCGCGAGCGTGTCGGCCGGGTCGGCGTCGACGGCCCGCCGCAGGTGATCTTCGATCCCGCGCTGCTCGCCGGCCTCCCAGACGAGCATGGTGCGGGTGTCCGGGTCCACGGCGTCGAACACGGCCCGTACGGTGGGAAGGTCGTGCGCCGCCAGTGCGGCGCGTAGCGCGGCCACCTCGGAAAACGCCGTCGCGGCGTCGAAGTCGGGGGCGAGCAGGGGTGCGGGCATGGCGGCGATCCTAGAGGCGGGTCGACTCCGGCGAGATCCACTTTCGGGCGACGTCCGGTCAGGTTGGGACGCCGGACGGCTCCTTTCCACGTCCCTCTTTCCGGACCCGCTCGCAAGATCCGCGTGATCAGGGACCAGGTCGGGAGTGTCGCTGGCATGGCGACGGCTCAGCTCCCTGATCACGCGGATCTTGGTGGGTTTTCGCGGGCGGCGGGCGGTTGCGTAGAGTCCGCAGGGCGGGCTGGTCGGCGGCCCGGTGGAAGCGGAACGGAAGCGGCTCGGGACATGACGGCGAACGGGTACGACCAGGCGGCGGGCGCGGCGGGGATCGACCCGGCGGATCTCGAGGTGTGCCTGCGGGTGCTGGCCACGGTCGACGACCTGCCGGTCGAGCATCCGGACGCGGTGCGGGTGCGGCGGGCGACGGCCCGGTTGTTCAAGACGGTGAAGAAGCACCGGCGCCGGGACCGGCGGGAGGCGGTGCTCGCCGCGGACGAGGCGGTGACGTCGGCGACCGCGACCGGGGCGCCGGGCCGGATCGACGACGAGACCAAGGGCATCCCGCTGGTGTCGCCGACGAGCGGGGCGAGCGCGGGCCGGCTGCTGCGTCCGCGCGCCTGCTACGTCTGCAAGGAGCGCTACCACGACGTGGACGCCTTCTACCACCAGCTCTGCCCGGCGTGCGCGAAGATCAACCGGGATCGGCGGGACGCCCGGGCCGACCTGACCGGGCGGCGGGCGCTGCTGACCGGTGGCCGGGCGAAGATCGGCATGTACATCGCGCTGCGGTTGCTGCGCGACGGGGCGCACACCACGATCACGACCCGGTTCCCGCACGACGCCGTACGCCGTTTCAAGGCGATGCCGGACAGCGCCGACTGGCTGCACCGGCTGCAGGTGGTCGGCATCGACCTGCGGGACCCGGCGCAGGTGGTCGCCCTGGCCGACTCGGTCGCCGGGCAGGGCCCGCTGGACATCCTGATCAACAACGCGGCGCAGACCGTACGGCGTTCCGCCGGGGCGTACGCGCAGTTGGTCGCGGCGGAATCGGCGCCGCTGCCGGAGGGTTCGCTGCCCGAGCTGGTGATCTTCGGCGGTGCCGGCCGGTCCGAGCTGACCGCCGGTGCGGCCGGCGGTGGCATGTTCACCCCGCAGGCGCTGACGGCGCTGGCGCTGACCAGCCGGTCGGCGACCCCGGACCGGATCGCGGCCCTGACGGCGATCGACGCCGGTGGTCTGGTGCCCGACCTGGACCCGGTCAACAGCTGGAGCCAGCGGGTGCACGAGGTCGACCCGCTGGAGCTGCTCGAGGTGCAGTTGTGCAACGTGACCGCCCCGTTCGTGCTGGTCAGCCGGCTGCGGTCGGCGCTGGCGGCGGCACCGGCGCGGCGCAAGTACGTGGTGAACGTCTCGGCGATGGAGGGCCAGTTCAGCCGGGGCTACAAGGGTGCCGGCCACCCGCACACCAACATGGCCAAGGCGGCGCTGAACATGCTGACCCGCACCAGCGCGGCCGACATGTTCGCCGAGGGCATCCTGATGACGAGTGTGGACACCGGCTGGATCACCGACGAGCGGCCGCATCCGACGAAGATGCGGCTGGCGGACGCGGGGTTCCACGCGCCGCTGGACCTGGTCGACGGGGCGGCCCGGGTGTACGACCCGATCGTGCGCGGCGAGCAGGGCGAGGACGTGTACGGCTGCTTCCTGAAGGACTACTCCCCGTCGGCGTGGTGAGCCCGTAGGTCGCGCAGGACGGCGCCGGCGGCACGCCAGCCGCTGGCCAGGGCGCCCTGGATCGACGGGCTGTCCCGGTGGTCGCCGGCGACGTAGCGCCGGTCGCCGAGGGCGACGGGTTTGCGCAGGTGCCCCTGGGGCGGGTCGGCGGCCGGCAGGGCCTGCGGCAGCTCGACCGTGGTCAGATGGGTCCAGTCGGCGGTGGGGCGCCCGTAGAGGCGGGCGAGTTCGGCGCGTACGACGGGCTCGGGTACCGCCGGCCCGGCGACCGAGGTCGCGATCAGGTGCCGGCCGGGTGGCGCGTACGTCGGCGCGGCGTTGCTGACGACGACGGTGCTGGCGACGAGTTCGCGCCGGTCACCGTCGAGCAGCAGGACGGGTTCGCGCAGCGGTGCCTCGGGCGCGGCGTGGTAGTAGGTGGTCAGGGCCCGCATCCGGGGAGCCGGCAGGTCGGGAAGCAGCCGGGCGGCGGTGGTCGGGCCGGTGGCGACCAGCACCGCCCGGCAACCGATCCGGGCGGCGGCGGTGTGGACGGCGCCGGGTGCGACGCGCTCGACCGGGGTGTCCAGCCGGATGCGGCCGGCGGGCAGTGGCGCGGCCAGCGCCCGGGGCAGGGCGGCCATCCCCCGGGCGGGTACGCCGATCCGGCCGCGGGCGAACGAGCGGACGACCATCGCGAACACGTGGCTGGAGGTCGTCAGCTCGCGGTCGGCGAAGACGCCGGACAGGAACGGCCGGAGAAGTTCCTCGATGATCCGGTGGGACAGGCCGGCGCGGCGCAGCGCGGTCTGGGTGCTGACCTCGGGTGCGGCGAGCAGCCGGTCCGGGTCGGTGGTGGCGAGCCGGGTGGCCAGCGCGGCGAACCGGAGCCGGTCGGACAGCCGGCCGATGCCGGGCAGGGCGGCGGAGGGTGCGCCGGTGGGGTCGCGCAGCGGGTTGGTGAGCCGGTGCGTTCGGCCGGCCCGGCGGACCAGCACGCCGGCGGTGAACTCGCGCAGGTCGAGCCGGTCGACGTCGACGAGTGCGGTGAGCCGCGGGTAGGCGGTGTTGAGGACCTGGAAGCCGCGATCGAGCTGGAATCCGTCGACTTCGTCGGTGGTGACCCGGCCGCCGACGCGGTCGGCTGCTTCGAGGAGTTGCCAATCGATGCCGGCCCGGTGCAGTCGGCGGGCTGCCGCGAGGCCGGCCAGACCGGCGCCGATGACGAGAACATCGGTGTCGACAATGGGTGTGCCCACAAAAAGCTCCCCCGTTTGGACTCGAACCAAAAACCTGCCGGTTAACAGCCGGCTGCTCTGCCAATTGAGCTACGGGGGACTGCTGTGCGCCCGGTTCCGGATCTCTCCGACCCCTGGTGCCGGCACAACTTTACAGCAACTCCCCCACCTTCGGTCCAGGGGGTTCTTCGCGACACGCCACCCCATCAAATCTGGGCAAATCGCCGTGGCGCACCCAGATGTGCATGGTCTCGGAGGAGGATGGGTAGGTAACGCAGGACAGACGACGCAGGCGCGACACCGTTGACCGCCGGGCAGGTCCCGGGGAGCAACACCGCGTCAGGCATGGAGGGAGCCGCAATGCGCGGAAAGCTTTGGTTCATCGCCGGGGTCGCGGCGGGCTTCGTAATCGGCGCCCGGGCGGGCCGCGAAAAGTACGACGAGCTGGTCGTCAAGGGCCGTAAGGTCCTCGACCATCCGACGGTGCAGGAGGCCGCCGGCGTCGCCCAGGCGCAGGCGAACCGCCTCTACACCGAAGGCAGGGACCGCCTGAGCCACACCCGACTCGGCGAGAAGCTGAGCATCGGCGGCGGTTCGGCGAGCCCGGTCGACGACTTCGCCGGCTCGTCCGTGGGCAGCGGATCGACTTCGACCTCGAAGGCGTCGACGCCGAAGCCGTCGAGCCCGAACACCAACGGCAGCACCCTCTAATCCCGGGTAGCGAAAGGGGGCCGGTCGCCTGGCGACCGGCCCCCTTTTTCGTCCAGGTCACTCCTTGATCGAGAAGACCGGGTCAGTCCCTGGTCGAAGGCCGGGTCAGTCCCTGGTCGAGAAGGCCGCGTCGAACGCGGCGGTCGGCGGGTCGAAGGCCAGCCTACGGACGAACGCCAGCGCGTCGGGCGCACCGACCAGGCGGTCCATGCCGGCGTCCTCCCACTCGATCGAGATCGGGCCGTCGTAGCCGATCGCGTTCAACGCCCGGAAGCAGTCCTCCCACGGCACGTCGCCGTGACCGGTGGAGACGAAGTCCCAACCCCGGCGCATGTCCGCCCACGGCAGGTGGGAGGCGAGCCGGCCCCGCCGGCCGTCCCCGGTACGGACCTTCGCGTCCTTGCAGTCGACGTGGTAGATCCGGTCGGCGAAATCGAAGATGAAGTTCACCGGGTCGAGTTCCTGCCACACGAAGTGCGACGGGTCCCAGTTGAGGCCGAACGCCGGCCGGTGACCGATCGCCTCCAACGTGCGCTTGGTGGTGTAGTAGTCGTACGCGATCTCGCTGGGGTGCACCTCGTGGGCGAAGCGGACGCCGACCTCGTCGAAGACGTCGAGGATCGGGTTCCAGCGGTCGGCGAAGTCCTGGTAGCCGCGGTCGATCATCTCCGGCGGCACCGGCGGGAACATGGCCAGCGTGTGCCAGATCGACGACCCGGTGAAGCCGATGACGGTCTTGACGCCGAACTTCGCGGCGGCACGGGCGGTGTTCTTGAGCTCCTCGGCGGCCCGCTGCCGGACCCCCTCGGGCTCGCCGTCCCCCCAGATCCGGCCGGGCAGGATGCCCTTGTGCCGCTCGTCGATCGGGTGGTCGCAGACCGCCTGGCCGACCAGGTGCGCCGAGATCGCGAAGACCTGGAGGTTGTACTTGGCGAGCGTCTCGCGCTTGCGGTCGACGTACGTGTCGTCCGACAGTGCCTTGTCGACCTCGAAGTGGTCACCGCCGCAGGCGATCTCCAGGCCGTCGTAGCCCCACTCGGAGGCCAGCCGGCACACCTCCTCGAACGGGAGGTCGGCCCACTGGCCGGTGAAAAGGGTGATGGGTCGCGCCATTGTCCTACTCCCCTGTCGTGACGCGGGATTCGCGGGCGGCGGCACGCTGACGCGGCGCCGGTGGGGTGGCGCGAGGAGGCCATGGTGCGTGGCGGCCACGGCGGTCACCGGTGGGTGCTTCCACACCTGGTCCGACGGGTGCTTTCACACCTGGTCCGACGGGTGCTTTCACACCCGGTCCGACGGGTGCTTTCGCACCTGGGCCCAGCGGGTTGCGCCTCCCGCCAGGTCACCGGCCACCGCCGAGGGTCGCCGACCACACTCTAACTCAGGGAAGTGTCCACTTCTGGTTCGCTCCGCTGCCGCAGGCCCACAGGTGCACCGGGGTGCTGTCGGCGGAGTTGTTGCCGGAGACATCCAGGCACTTGCCCGACGTCGGATTCACCAGCGTCTGGTTCGCCTGCGGCGTCCAGTTCTGCGCGCCGGTCCCGTTGCAGGTCCACAGCTGGATCTTCGTCCCGTTCGCCGTACCGGCGCCCGACACGTCCAGGCACTTGCCGAGGGCACGCAACGTCTGCCCGTTACGCGTCCAGGTCTGCGCCGCCGAGCCGTTACAGGTGTAGAGCTGCACCTGGGTGCCGTCGGCCGTCGCACCACTTCGTACGTCGAGGCACTTGCCGGCCAGACCGACGACCGGACCGGTGCCGCCGGTCGGCGGCGGGCCGCCGAGTTCCCGGATCCGGACGTTGCGGAACGAGACGTCGTCGCCCGTACCGTGGTTCTGCAGGCCGATGTGGCCGGCCAGCGAGCGGACCGGGTCGGTGTTGGTGAAGTCGTTGATCTTGACACCGTTGAGGAAGATCTGCAGCCGCTCCCCCTCGACCAGCAGCTCGTACGTGTTCCAGGTGCCGGGCGGGTTGAGCGCCGCGTCGCGGGCGGCGAGGTCGGCGGACTTGAACGTGTAGACCGCGCCGGTGGTGCGGTCGGCGGCGTCGGTCGCGTCGATCTGGATCTCGTAGCCGTTGTTCACCGCCGACCACGGGTCGGTCGACGGCGGGAAGCCGATGAAGACGCCCGAGTTGTCGTCGCCGGCCATCCGCCAGTCCAGCTTCAGCGAGTACGACGTGAACTGCCGGGCGCTGTACCAGTACAGGCCCATCCCGCCGACCGAGGTGAGGGTGGCGTCGGAGTTGGTGAAGCTGCCCGGTCCGGCCTGCGACCAGCCGGTGGTCGAGCCGTTGTAGAGGGTGGTGTAGCCGGTCTCGGCGCGGCAGTCGGCCCGCACCCGGCCGGCGGCGTAGCGGATCCCGCCGAGCAGGTGGGTCCGGAACGCGGGTTCGGCGTACGACGCCTGGGTGTGGCCGCCGCCGGTGTAGAAGGAGCGGCCGCCGCCGTACGTCTTGCACCAGGCGATCGGGTGGTCGGCGCCCATCGACCCGCCGGAGTACGACGACTCGTCGAGGGTGGCCAGCACCTTGGCGCCGGAGCGGGGGTTGGTCCGGTAGTTGTACCACTCGTCGGTGCGGGTCCAGGTCTGTGGCAGGTGGGCGGTGGCGGCGTGCGCCCGGTCCTCCACCTTGACGTTCGCCTGCTGGATCGCCGGGTGCGAGGCGAAGTAGCCGCCGACCAGGTTGCCGTAGAAGGACCAGCCGTACTCGGTGTCGGCGGCGGCGTGCACGCCGACGTAGCCCCGGCCGCCGGCGAGGTACGCCTCGAACGCCGCCTGCTGGGTGTCGTTGAGCACGTCGCCGGTGGTGTTGAGGAAGACGACCACCTCGTACTGGTTGAGGTTGGCGGTGGTGAACGCCGCGGCGTCCTCGGTGGTGGTGACGGTGAAGTTGTTGGCCGCGCCGAGGTCGCGGATGGTCTGGATGCCGACCGGGATCGAGTCGTGGCGGAAGCCGGCGGTCTTGGAGAAGATCAGCACGTCGTAGGGGGCGTCGGTGGGGCTGGCGCTGGCCGGGCCGGCGGGGGCGCTGGTGCAGGCCAGGGCAGCCAGGCAGGCGGTGGCGAGGCCGATCGAGGATCTGACGAATCTACGCACGGTCTGCTCCTTTCTCAGGGAAGGGTCCATTTCTGGTTGGCGCCGGTGCCGCAGTCCCACAGGTGCACGGGCGTGCTGTCGGCCGGGTTGTTGCCGGACACGTCCAGGCACCGGCCCGACGCCGGGTTGAGCAGCGTCCGGTCGGCCCGTGGCGTCCAGTTCTGCGCCCCGGTCCCGTTGCAGGTCCACAACTGGATCTTCGTACCGTTCGCCGTACCCGCGCCCGACACGTCCAGGCACTTGCCCAGTGCCCGCAACGTCTGCCCGTTACGCGTCCAGGTCTGCGCCGCCGAGCCGTTACAGGTGTAGAGCTGCACCTGCGTACCGTCGACACTCGCCGCGTTACGCACGTCCAGACACTTGCCGGCCAGCCCGACCACCGGACCGGTGCCGCCGGGGGTCGTACCGGTGGCGAGGGTGAAGGCGTCGATGTCGAACAGCGCGCCGCTGCCGCCGGCGAACGTCAGGTAGAGCGTGGTGGTGCCGGCCGGCGGGTTGGCGATCGTGCCGGTGACCTCGGTGAACGTGTCCCAGGAGCCGGTGACGGGCGCGGTCGCCGAGCCGAGCACGGCACCGGTCGCCGAGCCGGCCCGGACCTGGACCGTGCCGCCGACGCCGGCCGACGAGACCCGGGCGGTGAAGGAGGTGGCGTTGGAGATGTCGTACGGGTCGAAGGCGATCCAGTCGCCGTTGTGGATGTCGCCGACGGTCCGGCCGCCCTCGGCGGTCGCCTTGGCGAAGGTGTTCACCCCGGAGCTGGTCTTGAAGTGCTCGGCCTGCCGGTGCCGGGGCTGGAGGATGTGCTGGGTGTGCGTGGTCAGCCCGCCGGCGTCGGTGTATTCGGCGTCGAAGACGGCGAAGATGTTCGCGGCGTCGTCGTGCTCGCCGTCGTTGGGCACGGTCAGCGAGCCGGAGCAGCCGTTCGTCGAGGTGATCTGGTGGCCGTGGCTGTCGTGGCCGAGCACGTACGTCATCTTCACCTTGGAGCAGTCGATCGTGCCGTCCTCCGGGTCGGTGACGGTGATCGAGAACGGGACGGTGTCGCCGAACGAGAAGAGTTGCCCGCTCCTCGGCGAGTTGATCGTCACCCGGGGCGCGGTGTTGCCGACGGTGACCGTCACGCTCGCCGTGCCGGTGGCGCCCTGCGGGTCGCGTACGGTCAGCGTCGCGGTGTAGGTCCCGTTCGTGGCGTACGTCTTCGTCGGGTTCGCCGCCGTCGACGTGGTGCCCTCGCCGAAGTTCCAGGCGTACGTCAGCGCGCCGCCCTCCGGGTCGGCGGAGCCGGCGGACGAGAACCTGACGGTGAGCGGCGCGGGGCCGGACAGCGGGGTGGCGCCGGCGACCGCGGTCGGCGCCCGGTTGCCGCCGCCGAGGTAGTCGAAGCGGTACAGGGCCGAGTTCTCGTCACCGTTGAAGTAGCCGGTGCCGTAGTCGAGTACGTACAGCGCGCCGTCCGGCCCGAACGCGGAGTCCATCACCTGCTTGCCGACCCACGGGAACGTGTCGATGGTGCCGGGGCTGCCGTCGGCGTTGAGGTGGATCGGCTTGATCCAGCCGCGGCCGAGTTCGGTGGCGAAGAACTGCCCGTCGAAGGACTGCGGGAACTTGGTGGCCGAGGGGTTGGCGGGGTCGTGGCGGTAGACGGGTCCGGCCATCGGCGATTCCGATCCGCCGCCGAACGCGGGTGGGGTGCCGGCGTCGCCGCCGTACCGGATCCAGGCCGCCCGGGCCGGCGGCAGGGTGGTCAGGCCGGTGTTGCGGAACGAGTTGTTGGTCGGCCCGCCGGCGCAGTTGTACTTCGGCCCGCTGGCGCCGGTGGCGAAGTCCCACTCGTTGTAGGTCTCGGTGGTCGTGTTGGTGCCGGTGCAGTACGGCCAGCCGTAGTTGCCCGGCGAGGTGATCCGGTTGAACTCCACCTGGCCGGACGGTCCGCGGTTGGGGTTGGTGGAGCCGGCGTCCGGGCCGTAGTCGCCGACGTAGACGTGGCCGGTGGCCCTGTCGACGCTCATCCGGAACGGGTTGCGGAAGCCCATCGCGTAGATCTCCGGCCGGGTCCTCGCGGTGCCGGGGGCGAAGAGGTTGCCGGCCGGGATCGAGTACGTCCCGTTCGCGTTGACCCTGATCCGCAGGATCTTGCCGCGCAGGTCGTTGGTGTTGGCCGAGGTGCGCTGGGCGTCGTACCCGGGGTTGCGGTTGGTCCGCTCGTCGATCGGGGCGTAGCCGGCGGAGTCGAACGGGTTGGTGTCGTCCCCGGTCGACAGGTAGAGGTTGCCGGCCGCGTCGAAGTCGATGTCGCCGCCGACGTGGCAGCACAGCCCGCGGTCGGCGGGTACGTCGAGGACGGTGACCTGGCTGCCGGTGTTGAGGGTGAAGTCGGCGTTGAGGGTGAACCGGGCCAGCCGGTTGACGCCCTGCCAGGCGGAGAAGTCGGTGCCGGTGATCGGGGCGTCGCCGCCCGGGGTGGACAGTGGGGGCGCGTAGTAGAGGAAGACGTGCCGGTTGGTGGCGAAGTTCGGGTCGACGCCGATGCCCTGCAGGCCCTCCTCGTCGTGGGTGTAGACCGGGATCGTGCCGATGACGGTGGTGGTGCCGGCCGCGTCGGTGCGGCGGACCGTGCCGTTGCGGGCGGTGTGCAGGACGGACCGGTCCGGCAGGACCGCGAGCGACATCGGCTCGCCGACCTCGGCGACCCCCCTGGCGAGGGTGACCTGCTGGAAGTCGGTGGCGTTGATCGGGTGGGCGGCGGCCGGTGGGCCGGCCGCCTGCACCAGGACGGTGGCGGCGGCGAGCACGAGTGCGGCGCCGGTCGCCCGTCCACGGTAAATGGACATGGCGGTGCATCCCTTCCTGACTGGGGATGGCTCGGGCCGGGCGCGCGCCGCCGCGCCGGGACCGTAACGATCGGGCGCCGCCGGGGGTGTGCCATGACCACCGCGACGCCGTATGTTGCGAACAGATTAATCAGCGGACGTGGATACGTCTACATCTTTCGATGCTTTGACGACGCCTTTCGCTCGTTCCAGCGAAAGTCCCCGGCCGAGGCCGCCGCCGGTCCGGTTCAGTAGCCCCACTCGGCGAGCGGCTTCTCCAGCACCCGCTCGACCGCCGCGACCTGCTCCGGAGTCAACTCGTCGCGGTACGCCGCCCCCCGGCCGACGTGGAACTCGTAGCGCCCGAAGCCCCGGTCGAACGCCGGCGACCACTCCAGCCCGAGGAAGTCGAGCATCCGGGCCACCTGCCCGCGCGGGTCGGCGATCAGGTCCTCGTAGCGGACGTCGAGCCACTGCCCGGTCGGATGCGCCGCCCGCGCCTCGCCGAACGACGCCATGAGCATCTTCCAGCCCAGCGCGGCGAGCACCGGGAACGACCGCCCGGACTCCTCCCACTCCTCGCGCAGGTCGCCGGGGAGCGGGCCGTAGAGCCAGTTGTCCGGCCCGCGCCAGCCGTCCCACCAGCCCATCTGCAACCACGAGTTGGCCACCGCCCGCCCGTCGCGGACCACGTTGACCACCCGCAGCTCCGGGTACGCGGCGTGCAGGAACCCGGTCCGCGGCCAGCCGGTCACCGGCTGGAGCAGCACCGAGCAGCCCTGCCGCTCGATCCGGGAGTCGAAGAACGCCCGCAGCCGCCGGGCCACGAACGGGGTCAGGTCGGCGGCGACCAGGTCCCGGCACGGCCGGGAGAAGCCGGCCATCACCTGCCGGTCGAGCAACTGGTACGCCTCGGACGGCGCGACCCGCAACCGGCCGCGCTCCAGCAGCTTCCGGCTGTGCCGCAGCGAGGTCATCCCGGCCGGCCGTGGCACCGAGCCACGGTAGAGCCGGCCGTTGAACCGCCCGCGCAGGTTGAGCCGGGGCAGCTTGTCGTCCAGGCCGGAGACGAAGCCGACGTCCGGGTGCCGGGCGATCAGTTCCTGCACCAGCGTCGAACCGCACCGGCCGGTGCCGGCCACCACTGACAGCACGTGTCAGCCCTCCCCGTCGTCGGACCGGCGCCCGCCGGCGAGGTCGGCCGCCGGGCGGTCGTCGGCCGTCCAGGCCGTCCGGTCTCCGGCCGCCGGGCGGTCGCCGGCCGCCGGGCGGTCGGGCCGGCGCAGCGGATAGCCGAACCGGCGCAGCAGCGGTGCGGTCACCGCGCTGGCCACCAGGTAGCCGTGCCGGGACAGCCCGGTGATCCATTCGGTGTCGTCGGTGATCGGCACCGGCCCGGTCCGGTGCCGCGACGGGTTGCCGGCGACCGAGTGGGTGGCGGCGAGGCGTACCTCGCCGGGGCCGGTGAACGGCAGCTCGCCGGCGTCGAGCCCGGCGAATCCGGCGATGCGGGCGGTGGTGCCGGCCGGGTCGGCGACGAAGTCCTCGTAGCGCACCCGCAGGTAGCGGTCCGGTGCCCGGCGCCCCCACAGCCGCAGCGTCGCCGCGTTCCACACCGACCAGAGCAGGGCCGCCTTCCACACCGGCGGGCGGCTCATGAGCCGGTCCCCGGGCACCCCGTCCAGGCTCCGCCGCCGCCGCCACGAGAAGGCGGTCGCCCGCGGGTCGCGTACGACGTGCAGGATCCGCAGGTCGATGCCGGGCAGGCCGTCGAGCAGTGCCCCGTACGGCGGCAGTTTCGACGAGTCGACGATCACCGGCCCGGCCGGCCCGGCGGGGCCGACCGCCCCGGCGAGCGCGGTGTAGAGCGCGGCGAGCACGGCGTCGTCGGGATGCGCCGGTACGGCGGTACGGCCCGCGCGGTGCCGGCGCAGCAGGCCGGGCAGCCCGCGCATCCGCAGCCGGGTACGCAGCCCGGCGGCGATCCGGCCGGCGTCGGCCGCCGGCAGCGCGGCCACCACCCTCGTCCACAGCGGGCACTCGGCGAACGGTGCCCCGCAGCCGCACGGCCGGTTGTCGAGGATCCCGCGCTGCCACAGGTAGCGCAGCTCGCCGGCGGCGAAGCAGCCGTCGAGCTGGCCGAGCACGGTGGTGACCAGGGTGCTGCCGCTGCGCCCGCTGCCGGCGAGGTAGAGCACCCGGACCGGGCTCACCGGCCACCTCCGCCGGCCGGTGCCGTGGCCGCCCGGCCGGCGCCGGCCGGGCTCCCGGCCGCCCCGGCGTAGATCTCGCGCAACCGGCGCAGGTGCGCCGCCGGCGGGAAGTCGCGTTCGATGCGCTGCCGGCCGGCCCGGCCCATCGCCAGCGCCCGGTCGGGGTCGGCGAGGACCGAGGTCAGTGCGGCGGCCAGGGCCGCGGGATCGTCGGCCGGCACGATCTCGCCGTCGACGCCCGGTTCGACCAGTTCGGGCAGGCCGCCGAGGTCGGTGCCGACCACCGGTACGCCGCAGGCGAACGCCTCCAGCACCGACAGCGGCTGGTTCTCGTGCCAGCGCGACGGGACCGCGACCACCCCGGCGGCGCGGACCAGCTCGTGCAGCCGGGCCTTGTCGAGCCGGCCGTGGAACCTGACCCGGCCGGGGGCGACCCGGCGGGCCAGTTCCTCCAGCATCGGGCGGACCGGCCCGTCGCCGGCGACGTCGACCGGGACGCCCGGCGGCAGCGCGGCCGCCGCCTCGACCAGGGTGTCGACCCCCTTCTCGGCGGCGAGCCGGCCGGCGTAGACGACTCCCCCGCCCGGGGTCGACTTGGCCGGCAGGCCGGTCAGGTCGACGAAGTGGTTGACGACCCGCAGCCGGTCGGGATACACCCCGGCCCGGCGCATCACGTCGGCGAGGAACCGGCTAGGGCTGACGAAGACCGCCACCGGGTCGTAGGCGCGGAGCCGACGGTGCAGCCACGACTCGACGGCGAGCAGGCCGCTGGCCGCCAGCGAGCCGTCCTTGCAGCGCCGGCGGGCGGCGGTCAGCGGACCGCCGGTGACGCAGGCGTCGCAGATCCCGCCCCGGTCGAGCAACTGGTAGCTGGGGCAGGCCAGCTTGTAGTCGTGCATGGTCAGCACGCACGGCACGCCGGCCGACCGGGCCGCGGCGAGGACCGACGGGGAGAGCTGGTGGTAGATGTTGTGCAGGTGCACGACGTCGGGCCGGAAGTCGTCGATGACCCGGGCCAGCCCGCGCCGGCTGGCGGGCGACCAGACCATCCGGGCCGCGGCGGCGGTCCGCGGGCGCAGCCCGCGCGGTGCCGGGTCCAGTTCCAGGTGCGGCGGGAAGTGCCGCTCGTACGGCAGTCCCGGCTCGTTGTCCGGGTGCCGCATGCCGAAGTACGCGACCTCGTCGCCGGCCGCGCGCTGGAGGTCGGCGAGGTCGAGCAGGTAGCCCTCGGCGCCGCCGCGGCGGTAGAGGAACTTGTTGACGTGGAGGACGCGCATTGACCTGCTCAGCTCGACCGGCGGACGGGGCGGGTCCGGCGCGTGGGCGCCGGTCCGGGCGCCGACTTGGAGCCTCACGCTATTCAGGGCCGCCCGGTCAGTCCAGTTCATGATCTTCAACTGACTGAACGGATGATCCCTGAATGCCCGTTAGTTCCGTGGCCTGGCCTGTGGCCGGATCGTGTGTATAGCCTGGCACGGCCCGACCTCGCCCGGACCGGCTGTCGGGGCTGGTGGCACCGGCGGCGGAGGCGACCGACGGACGGCGGAGAGGGCATCCGGCGGAGGCGGCATCCGACGGCGGAGGAGGAACGGTGGCCGACGACGAACCCTCGGCGCTGGCATACACGGCGCGGCGGATCGCCCGGCATGTCCACTGGGCGCGGACCGAGGGCATCGGCCGGCTCATCGAGGAGGACCGGCTCAACCCGGTCGAACGGCTGCGCACCGGCCTGGGCAAGGCCCGCTGGCGGCTGCGGCACCGGGTGGCGCCCGGCACGGCGGTGCCGGTCTACCTCGTCGGACTGCAACGCTCCGGCACGAACATGCTGGTCCGCGGCCTCGACAACGCGCCGGAGTTCGAGGTCCGCAACGAGAACGACCGGCGGGTCTTCCACCGCTTCCAGTTGCGCGCGGACGAGGTGCTGACCGCCGTGGTCCGCCGCAGCCGGCACGCGTACGTGCTGGTCAAGCCGCTGTGCGAGACGCACCGGGTGGACGAGTTGCTGGCCCTGCCCGGGCTCGCCCCGGGCCGGGCGCTGTGGATGTGGCGCGACGTCGACGACCGGGCCCGCTCCGAGGTCGCCAAGTTCGGCGACGCCAACCTGCGGGCGCTGCGGGCCATCGCCGACGGCACCATCGGCGGGCGCTGGCAGGGGCAGCGGCTGGACGCGGCGACGTACGAGCTGATCCACGGCTTCGACCACGCGCGGATGGACCCGCACACCGCCGCCGCCCTGTTCTGGTACGTCCGCAACGACCTGTTCTTCCGGCTCGGCCTGCACACCCGCGCCGACGTGCTGCTGTGCGGCTACGACGCGCTGGTCACCGATCCGGCCGGCCAGATCCGCCGGCTGTGCGACTTCCTCGACTTCCCGTACCGGCCGGCGCTGTCCGCCCACGTCGAGCGGCGGACCCCGCGCCGCGACCGGCTACCGATCGACCCCCGGGTGCGCGACCTGTGCGACCGGCTGACCGAACGCCTGGTCGCGGCCGGCGGCCCCGTGGCGGCGAAAACTGGAGGCGCTACGTGACCGAGCCGACCCCGTCCACCGCGCCGATCTTCCTGGTCGGCTGCCAGCGGTCGGGCACCACGATGCTGCGGCTGGTGCTCGATTCGCACTCGCGCATCAGTTGCGGCCCGGAGACCCGGTTCCTGACCGACCTCGAACGCGTCGTCGGCCGGGACTGGGAGCGGCTGGCCCGCTTCGGCTTCTCCCAGGACGACTGGCTGCGCCGGATCGCCGACTTCTTCGGCGGCATCCACCACGACTACGCCGCCGGGCGGGGCAAGGCCCGCTGGGCGGACAAGACCCCGCTGTACGCGATGTCGCTGCCGTTCGTCACGAAGGTCTTCCCGGACGCGCAGATCGTGCACGTGATCCGCGACGGCCGCGACGTGGTGGTGTCGCACCGCAAGCGGTTCGGCTACTGGTCGGCGGTGAAGTGCGTCGTGAAGTGGCCGCGTTACATCCACACCGCCCGCGCCGCCGGCCGGGAACTGCCCGCCGACCGCTACCACGAACTGCGCTACGAGGACGCGGTCAACGAGCCGGAGAAGACGATGCGGGCGCTGTTCGAGTTCCTCGGCGAGCCGTGGGAACCCGACGTGCTGGAGTACGGCGACAAGCAGCACGACGTGGCCGCGAAGTACACGGTGGAGGCGGACAGGCGGCGGGCGGCGGCGAAGACCGACGCGCCGATCTACGGCTCGCGGGTGGGCACGTACCGCCGGGAACTGGACCCGCTGCTGCGGCTGCTGGTCTTCGTCTTCTCCCGGTCCACACTGCGTGAGCTGGGGTACCGGTGACGCGGGCGCGGGCGAACCGGCGGCGGCGGTCGGCCCTGGTCGCCGGGCTGGTCGCGGTCGTGCTGGCGGCCTCGGTGGGGTGTACGGCCGACGAGCCGGATCCGGCGCCGCCGCCCGGCCCGGAGCCGACCGGCAGCGCACCGGCCCCGTCCGGCGGGCCGCCGCTGGTGGTGCCGGAGGGCACCAACCCGTTCGGGGCGCACTGGGACTGGTCGCGCTACGACCAGTTCACGCCCTACCTGCGCAAGATCTCCGGATCGGCGACCTATCACGAGCTGACCTGGTGCGCGATGGAGAAGACCAAGGGGCAGGTGGACTGGGCCGCGGTCGACCGGGTGGCGCAGCGCAGCCGCGACCTGGGCATCACGCTCAACCTGAAGATCCGCACCGGGGTCTGCTGGGCGACCGGCGGCACCGCCCAGCACACCCGTGGCCAGGCCAACAAGACCGAGTCGGCGATGCCGCTCGACATGGCCACCTACCAGGCTTTCGTCCGCTCGGTCGTGGAGCGCTACACGCCGTACGGGGTGACGCAGTTCGCGGTGGAGAACGAGGTCAACGCACCGCAGTACTGGTCGGGCACGCCGGAGGACTACGTCACGCTGGTGCGGGCCGCCGCCGAGGCGATCCACGCGGCCGCCCCGCAGGCGAAGGTGGTCGACTCGGGCATCAGCAGTGTCGCGTACGGGTTCGGGGTGGTCGACCGGCTGGTCAGGGCCGGTGACACCGACGCGGCGATCCGCGCGTACGGGGCGTACTTCGCCCGCCGGATCGGCACCCGGGGCCAGAAGATCCCCGAGGTACGCAACGCGGCCGCCCTGGACCGGGCGCTGGCCAACGAGGCCAACGCCCGCAACGTCGCCTTCCTGGCCGCCACCGAGCGGCTGCTCGACGAGGGCGTGGTCCAGGTCCGCCAGGTGCACTACTACGAGCATCCGGGCGGGGTGTCGGCGCTGCTCGACTACCTGCGCGCCGAGAATCCGGCCGGGGTGCCGATGGAGGCGTGGGAGGTCGGCCAGTTCTGGCGGGACGGCGACGGTGACGCGGCCAGCCGGGCCGGTGAGATGACCAAGGTGGTGACCGCGCTGCTGGCCGGCGGGATCCGGCAGGTGATGTGGCTGCCGCTGGCCTACAACCCGAACAACCGGGCCGGCTCCGAGGTGCGGTACGGGTTGCTCGACCCGGACGGCGCCGAGCGGGAGGCCGGCCGGATCATGGAGGTTCTGGTGGCCGCCTCGCGGGGCGCGACCGTCACCGCCGTGAGCCGGGACGCGGTGACCGGGGTGGCGTTCGAGCGGGCCGGGGCGACCACGCTGGTCCTCTGGTCGCCGGCCGGAACGTCGGCCAGCCTGCCGGCGACGCCGGGGCTGCGGGCCGGCCCGGCCGGCGCGACCGCCACAGATGCCACCGATACTTCCATCTCGGACAATCCGATCATCGTCCAGGGTGACCGGACGGCCGAACAGATCCTCGCCACCCTGCGCTGATCCACGACGACCCGCGCCACGACGGCCGGCCCGCACCCGCGGGCCGGCCGTCGCACATTACCGGCGAGTTGCCCACGCGTTACCCACACGACGACCCTCGACCGCCTCCGCGCCACGTCGAAGACCTGGCTGGGCAGGTTCCGACAAGTGCATATGGTTCGATCGGCGAACCGGCCCATAACCTGCACGCACCTCGGGACCTCAAGGAGTGCGCATGGGTCGGACACATAGATCATGGCGGGTGGGCGTGGCGGCGGTCGCCACGACCGCGCTCGCCGTACTCGGCGCGGCGCCGAACGCGCTCGCCGTGGACACGCCGGAGATCGTCGTCGCCGACGGGGTCACCCAGCCCGTCTTCGGCTACGGCGACGCGATCCGGGAACGGCTCTTCATCGATTCCACCTTCGACAGTGACGGCGACGGGCTGCGGGACATCATCGCGTTCGACGTGATGCGTCCGAAGGCGACCGAGGACGGGCTCAAGGTGCCCGTCATCATGGACGCCAGCCCGTACTACACCACGCTGGGCCGGGGCAACGAGTCCGAGCGCAAGGTCGACCTGGACGGCGACGGGCTGCTCGACAAGTGGCCGCTGTGGTACGACAACTACTTCGTGCCGCGCGGCTACGCGGTGATCCTGCTCGACATGGTCGGCACCGGTAACTCGACCGGCTGCCCCACGACCAACGCCAACGAGGACAACCTCAGCGCGAAGCAGGCGATCAACTGGCTCAACGGCCGGGCCACCGCCCGCAACGCCGCCGGTGAGGTCGTCAAGGCGGACTGGCACAACGGCAAGTCCGGCATGATCGGCAAGTCGTACGACGGCTCGCTGGCGATGGCCACCGCCGTCACCGGCGTCAAGGGCCTGACCACGATCGTGCCGATCGGCGGCCCGTCGGAGTACTACGACTACACCCGTAGCAACGGCGTGATCACTCGGGGCAACAACTACCCGTCGTCGCTGGCGAACACGGTCACCAACCCGGAGCGCCGGGAGTACTGCAAGCCGGTCCGCGACCGGCTGGCCATCGAGGACGGCGACGAGCACGGCGACTACACCGCCTTCTGGAACGAGCGCAGCTACGTCAAGAAGGTCAAGAACCAGACCGCCAGCGTGTTCCTCATCCACGGCACCAACGACGACAACGTCCGCGCCGACCACTTCAGCAAGTACTGGTACGCGCTGACCGAGTACGACATCCCGCGCAAGCTGTGGCTGAACCAGACCGGGCACATCGACCCGTTCGACTTCCGCCGGGCCGAGTGGGTGTCGACCCTGCACCGCTGGTTCGACTTCTGGCTCTACGACATCCAGAACGGCATCATGGACGAGCCGCGGGCCGACGTGGAGCGCTCCGCCAACGTGTTCGCGACGTACGCCGACTGGCCGGTCCCGGGCATGAACGACACCGAGGTGTTCTTCCAGCCGGGCACCGGCGGTGCCGGCGGCCTCGGCCTGGTGCCGGTGGCGAAGCCGACGACGCTGTCCTGGCAGGACAGCCCGACGCAGAGCCAGAACGCCATGATCAACACCCCGGACGTGCCCAGCCCGAACAAGCTGGCGTTCCTGTCCGAGCCGCTGACCGCGCCGCTGCACATCTCCGGCACGCCGCGGCTGAAGATCCGGGCCACCGCCGACAAGACCAGCACCCACTTCGGCGTGATCCTGGTCGACTACGGCACCGACGAGCGGGTCCACCACCGTGGTGGCAACGACGGCATCATCACCCTGACCACCGAGGACTGCTGGGGCGAGAGCAGCGCCGTCGACGACGCCTGCTACAAGCACACGCAGACCCGGGTCTGGACCGCCGACCAGGAGCTGGTCACCAAGGGCGTCCACGACGCCAAGAACCGCCAGTCGATCCGCAACGCGGTGCCGCTGGTGCCGGGACAGGCGTACAACTACGACTTCCCGCTGCTGCCGGAGGACTACGTCTTCAAGCCGGGCCACCGGATCGGCGTGATCGTGGTCGGCAGCTACCCGCAGTACTCCAGCCAGGCTGACCAGAACCGGGCGAACATCGACCTGGCGCTGAAGACCAGCCGGATCGTCCTGCCCATCGTGGGCGGTACGGCCGCGGCCCACGCCGCGGGGCTCTGATACCGGGTCCGGGCGCCGGAGACCTCCCTGGCGCCCGGACCCATGCAAGCACGTCGCGGGCCAGTGCCAGCCCGCGGCGCGGCCCCCGGGAGACGACCTGACGCGTCCTCCCGGGGGCCGGTCCCTTTTCCACCTCGCATTCCGCCGGATCACCGGGAGCATTTTTGGCTCCCTTACTCGAAATGCGAACGGCGGCTCCGCCGGACGAACCACGATTCGAGTCGGGGCACCGATTCACCCGTACGCGAACTCGCCAGCGGCTCACCCCTCGTGCTAAACAATGCATGCCCATTCGTTTTCCCCGGTTCGCCCCCGGGCCCGATCTCCGCACACTCCGCCCGTCACGGCGGAACGCACCGAAACCGCGATGGCCAGATTCCAGGCGATGAACGTTTGGAACAACGGCACCGATTGTGTTTCGTAGCGCGGAGAGGTTGACATGCCGTTCAAAGAGCCCGTGAAGAAGACCCTGCGTGCCCAGTGGCTGGGCATCCAGTTGCGGGACCTGCGCGTCGAGCGCGGAATGACCCTGCAGGAGGCCGCGAGCTACCTGCGGTACGACTACAGCTCGCTCGGCCGGTTCGAACGGGCCGAGCTGCCCTTCAAGCACGACGACGTGGTCGCCCTGCTCGACCTGTACGGCGTCTTCGACGCCCAGGACCGGGCCCGGCTGCGGCAGCTCTGCACCGAGACCTGGCGCAGCGACCAGTGGGACGTCGACTTCTCCGACGCGGTCTACGACAGCACGTTCGTCGACTACCTGTGGCTGGAGGAGAACGCCACCGAGATCCGCCTCTTCGACGCCGCGATGCTGCACGTGTTGCTGCAGACCCGCGCGTACGCCGAGGCGTCGGTCCGCCTGGTCGAGGGTCCGCGGGTGCCCTCCGAGCGGGTCGCCCGCTTCGTCGACAAGCGGATGGAGCGGCAACGGGTGCTCCAGGAGGGCCGGGCCCGGCTGTCGGTCGTGATCGACGACGCGGTGCTGCGGCGGTCGTTCGGCGACGCCGGCCTGCTGCGCGAGCAGCTCGTCCACCTGGGCCGGCTGGCCCGCGAGCGGGACGTCGAGATCCGGGTGCTGCCGCCGGACGCCAACCTGCGCCCCCGGACGTTCGGCGCGTTCACCCTGTTCGAGATGCCGGACCCCTACCCGGAGGTGGCCTACCTGGAGAATCTCGCCGGCCGGTTCTACCTGGAGGCGCCGCGCAGCCAGCGGTTCGCGCACGCGTACGACCAGCTCTGCGCGGCCGCGCTCGACCCGGCCGAGTCGCTGAAACTGATCGCCGCGATGGTCGGTGACCGGTCCTGAGACGGCGACCGCCCGCGACCGGCTGTCCGTCGTGGACGACCGGTCGCGGGCGGGCGGCGGGTTCAGCCGAGGACGTGCTCCTTGAGCTGCGTGTCGAGGGCGGCGGCGTCGATGCCGCCGGGCCAGCCGCGCAGCAGCCGGCCGTCCTTGCTGAGGATGATGACGGCGGGAGGTTCGCGCACCGCGTACGCCCGCCAGACGTTCATCGAATCGTCCAGCACGACCGGGTATTCGACCTTGTGGGTGCGCAGGTATTCGTCGAGCGGGTCGGCCTCGTCCTCGCCGGCCACCCCGAGGAACACCACCCGGTCCTGGTAGGTGCGGGCCAGTTCGCTCATCGCGTCCTGCCGGTCGGCGCAGATGGTGCACCACGAGCTGAAGAAGGTGAGCACGACGGGCCGGTCGGCCCACAGGGTGCTCACGTCGATGTCGGCGCCGTCGGTGAGGGTGGCCGAGAAGCGGGGCGCGGTGGGCGCCTCGGTGGCCGGCGGCTTCAGGGCGAGGCCGGCCGGGGCCGGGCCGGGCAGCGTGTGCGCTCCTCCGGCCACCTTGTCGGGGGTGTCGTCGCCGCCGGTGCAGGCGCCCAGGGCGAGGGCGGCGGCGACCAGGATCGCGGGCAGCAGCCTCTTCCTCACGGGATCACCGCCACCAGGGACGGGCCGCCCTCGGGGTTGTCCCGGTCGGTCGTCAGGGCGATCGGTGGCCGGTCGTCGATGACGAGCTGGTACGCGTCCCGCTTGGGCACGGTGACCGGTACGGCGAACTCGCAGAACGTGGGCACCCGGGGCACCTCCAGGTCTTCCTCGAACGCCGCGATGGAGGTGCCGGTCGGCAGCTCCCCGCTGGCGAGTTCCGCGCCGTCGCCGTCGACGAGGCGGTACGGCGCGGTGCGGTGCACGAACAGGTAGGCGCCGCTGCCGGCGCAGTCCACCCCGATCTCGCGCAGGTTGAACTCCCGGACGAGCAGGCGGATGGTCATCGGGTCGCCGTCCTCCGCCGGATCCGATCCGGTGCAGCCGGCGGTGACGCCACCGGCCAGCAGCAGCGGGAGCAGCGTGGCCGCCAGCCGGCGGCCGCGGTGCTGTCGAGTCATTGATCCTCCCGGATCGAACGGATCGGACGGATCGGACGGCCCGATCGCCCTGAACAGTCTGCCCTCGGAATGGGAGGGGGGTCTCCGGTGGTGGTGCGCCACCGGAGACCCCCAGTTGCCGCGCTGGGTCAGATCACTTCTCGACCCGGCACTGCTTGGTGAGGGTCTTGGTCGGGTCGCTCACCGAGGTGGCGGTGAGCTTCACGAACCCGGTGTCCGCCGCGTTGGCAGCGGCACCGACCGACACGTTCACCGTGGTGGACTGGCCGAACTTGGCGGTCGCCAGCTCGTTCGGCAGGGAGACGCGCCAGCCGCGACCGGCGACCTCCGCCGACAGGCGGTAGACGTCGGACTTGGTGTAGGCGTTGACGTTCTCCGGGTGGGCCTGGCCACCGGCGGACCAGCTACCGGTGTTGGTCAGGTCGAACGAGCAGGTCACACCGCGGTTGGTGGGCTTGCTGTTCGGGGTGGTGACGGTGCCCTTGGACAGGTTGACACCGTGGGTGCTCGGACCGCCGGTGCCGTCGAGCGACTTCACCGCGACCGTGTACTTCAGCACGCCGTCCTTGTCGCGCTTGAGGTCGAGGACGAAGAACTGCAGCCGGTTCGCCTCGTCGACGTACTCGAACTCACTGCCGGAGTTGGTGCCGGCGTGGAAGAGGGCGTCGGAGAGCTGCCGGTAGTCACCGATGGTGATCTTCTGCGGGGTGCCGTCCGGCTTGTAGAAGTCGATCATGTCGATGTCCTGCGGGTTCGCGTCGACGACCCACTGGAACGGCGCGCTGTCCTGGTTCTTGGTCTTGCTCAGCAGCACACCGCTGTCCGGGGTGAACGAGTCGGCACCCATCCGGTCGACGACCTCGACGGTGTAGTTGTTGAAGTTGCCGCCGTCGCACAGCGGGTTGCTGGCAACGGTGCAGGCCGGCGACATGTCCCGGTTCATCGCGATGTTGATACCGGTCAGGCCGTTCGGACCCGCCTCGACGGCACGCGCGGTGATCTCGGCGACCACGAGGCCCGAGGAGGCCAGGGCCTCACGGGACAGCCGCAGCACGTTCTCCTCGCCGATCAGACCGATCTTCATCTTGTCGCGCAGCGTGTGCAGCGAGCCCATCGCGCCGCCGTTGACCGGCGGGATCTGCCAACGGGTGTGCGGACCGCCCGGACCGTTGAACGACCCGCGCGACATCATGCTCCAGATGCCGGTGTACGCCCGGCGCATCGGGGAGCCGTACGGGTTGTTGTAGTTGTCACCGATGGTGAGCAGGTGGCTCAGCTCGTGGGCGTAGACACCCATGCCGGAGCTCTCGGCCTGGGTCGAGGAGCCGCCGCCGGCGTTCGGCCAGATTCCGGCCGCCGCCTTCCACGAGGTCCACTCGACGTAGCGGGTACGCGCGTAGTTCGGCATGTTGGGGTCCGGCGGGCCCCACGCGTCCGGCACGTCCTCCTTGGTCTGGAACATCATCTCGCCGAATTCCTGCCAGGTGGCCGACTCGTCCTGGCCCGCGCCGAGGATGAAGATCAGCTCGAACTGGCTGGCGGCCTCCTCACCGATGGCCGCGCGCCAGAGGCCCAGACCGTCGGTACGGATGTTCCGGCTGCAGGTCTCCCCGCTCGGGCACATACCCGGGTTCATGCTGTTGTCGATACCGTAGTGGTACGACTTGTGCGGCAGCGTGTACGGACCGAACGAGGTCAGGTCCACGCCGTAGCGGCCGCCCGAGTCCTCCATCCAGTACTCGTGCAGCGTGTGGCCCTTGTTCAGGGTGTTCGGCGTGTTCAGGAAGTCCTTGTAGAACGTCGCCACCTGGTCCCGCGGGATGTTGGCGGCGGTCGACTGCGGGTTGCCGAAGATAGACGACCGGGCCCGCTGCGTGATCACGAACGGCTGGTCCACGTAGTCCAGTGTCACCAGCGCGATGTTGAAGTTACGGACCGAGCCCCGAACGTTCGGGTCGGCCCAGTTGGTGTTCGGCACCGCCCTGTAGTCGTTCCACGTCATGGCGTCTGGGTTCTGCCAGTTCTGCGGATCGATTACCCCGAACGGCGCGTTGCTGCCGGCCGGGTTCCCCGGCGCGGCGGCGGCCGGCGTGGTCGCCACGGAGGCGACCAGCGCGGTGGCCACCGCGGCAACCATCACCGACCGTCGCACGCGCGGTCGCTTGGCGTTGACAAGGTGCATCAAGTCACCTCTCGTTGAGGGTGGAACGACGCGCGACCTTGGGGGTCAAGAGCTGAAACGCGCGCCGTGCCGGGAATCTATGAGGCAGGCGACACGCCCGTCACCGTGCAGATGTCGGCAGGTGAACGGAGGACTTCCGACACCTGAAGGAGCTTGTTCACAGCCCGCTGACCAGCCTCCCGGCCCCCGTAGCGGCGGTCATGGATCAGTCGGCGACGGCGGCCAGGGCCCGCTCGACGTCCCGGCGCAGCCGGTTCGCGTCGACGGCCGGCAACGGCACCCGCGGCGGGCGGCACGGCCCCCCGTACCGGCCGGCGACCTCCATCGTGCACTTCAGCGCCTGCACCGACTCCGGTCGCGAGTTCCAGCTCAGCAGGGGATACAGCGTGGCGTAGAGGGCCGCGGCGCCGGTCGGGTCGCCGCCGGCGAAGCGGCGGTAGAGGCAGACCGTCTGGCGGGGCAGGGCGTTGGGCAGCCCACCGATCCAGCCGGCGGCCCCGAAGACCACGAGTTCGCGGACCAGGTCGTCGACGCCGGCCAGCACGTCGACGTGCGGGCAGAGCACCCGGATGCGGTGCAACCGCCGTACGTCGCCGCTCGCCTCCTGCACCGCGGCCAGCCCGTCGATCTCGGCGACGGTGGCCATCAGCTCCGGGGTCAGGTCGACCGCGGTCTCGCCGGGGTCGTTGTACGCCACCACCGGCAGCCCGGCGGCCGCGATCTCGCGGTAGTGGGCGACGACCTCCGCCGGGCGGGCCCGGTAGCCGGTCGGCGGCAGCGCCAGCACCGCGTCCGCACCGGCCCGGGCCGCCTGCTCCGCCCAGTGTGCCGACTGGTGGCTGCCGTACCCGCTGACGTTGGCGAGCACCGACCGGTCGGACGGCGCCGCCTCCACGACGGCACGCAGCACGTCGGCGCGTTCCCCGTCGGTCAGGGTCTGGTACTCCCCCGGCGGACCGGCCACGGCGAACCCGTCGCAGCCCTCGGTGGCCAGCCACCGCACGTGCTCCTGGAGCCGGTCGAAGTCGACCCGCAGGTCGGCGGTGAACGGCGTAACGAGGGCCGTTACGACACCGCGCCACGGCCGGTCGCCGTCCACGCCGTCGATGCCGTCCACGTCGGCCAACCCGGTCGCACCGGTCATCCCATTCCTCCCGCGCGGTCCAGTCCTGGCCGGCCGGACACCGTCAGGTACGCCGAACGGTAGAGACTGCTGTCACACCGGTCATCGGACAGATGCTGAGAGACACAGCGGGCCGGACAGAACTTCTGTCGGGTCGAGGACTTGCGCCGGGACAAGATCAGCGAAATGTTAAACGTCTGAACTTGGCACGAACGCGGGGAGCTGGATGCTGGCCGAGCTGCAAACCATCGTCGACGGACTCGCCGCGCGCGTCGGCCGGCCGGCGCTGATCGAGGACCGGCGCCAGCGGGTGGTGGTCTACAGCGAACACGCCGAGCCGATGGACACCGTACGCCGGGCCTCGATCCTGCGGCGGCAGACGACGCCGGAGGTGATCGCCTGGTTCCGGCAGGCCGGCGTGCTCCAGTCCCGGACCCCGGTCCGTACCCCGGCCTGCCCGGAACTCGACCTGCTCCCCCGGGTCTGCCTGCCGATCTGCCACGACGACCTGCTGTTGGGCTTCGTGTGGTTCATCGACGCCGAGGGCACGATGACCGACGACGACATCAAGCTGGCCAGCGAGGCGACCGCCGACCTGTCGCTGGCGCTCTACCGGGAGAACCTGCTCGGCGAGCTCGCCTCGCAGCGGGAGACCGAGGCGGCCCGGACGCTGCTCGTCGACGCGCCCACGTCACGCGCCCACGCCGTACGGGCGCTGCTGGAGGAGGGCGTGATCGCCGCCGACGGGCCGACCACCGCCCTGGTGGCGCACCTGGTCACCCCGGGCGGGCAGCCGCCCGACGAGGTCGGCCGGATCGCCCTGGAACAGGCGCTGGTGCACACCCGCCGGTGGATCGGCACCCGGGCCGCCCTGCACCTGATCCGGCACGACCACGGCGTGCTGCTGATGTGCGGGGCGAACGGTGCCGGCCGCCCCGCGCCGGAGGCCGCCGCCACCCACCTCGACGAGGCGCTGCAGAACACCACCCGGGGGCTCGCCTCGATCACCCGTACGGTCGTCGGCATCGGACAGACCTACGACGAGCTGGCCGAAGGGCTCGGCTCGTACGACGAGGCGTTGCAGTCGGCCCGGGTCGGTGTGCAGCTCTCCGCGCTGGGCCGCATCGTCGCCTGGTCCAACCTGGGGATCTACCGGGTGCTGACCCGCCTCGGCGACCAGCACCTGGACGTCGGCGGGGTGCATCCCGGCCTGGAGCGGCTGCTGCGCGACGAGACCAACCAGGTGCTGCTGGAGACCCTGGAGGCCTATCTGGACCTGGCCGGCAACGCGCACGCCACGGCGGAGCGGCTCCGGCTGCACCGCACCACGCTCTACTACCGCCTGCAGCGGGTGGAGCAGCTCGCCGAGACCGACCTGAAGGACGGCAACGAACGGCTCTGCCTCCACCTGGCGTTGAAGCTCGGCCGGCTGACCGGCGACTACCAGCCGGCCCGCTGACGTCACACCTGGTGACCGGCGGCCGGGCCGCCGGTCACCAGGTCGACGACCAGCCGAGAAGGTCGGCGAGTCGGGCGTTGTGCGGCGCGAAGTGCCCGGCCAACTCGGCGCGGACCGCGTCGGTGAGGCCGGACTCGCCACGGTCGACACGGCGGGTGTGCCGGGCGAACCCGTCCGGCGTGTACGGGTCGAGGTCGAGGAACCGCAGCACGTCGGCGTAGACGCGGACCGGCTCGGCGTAGAGGTCCTCGCTGCGCAGCACCAGCACCCGTTCCCGGGGTACCGCCGCGAACCACCGTTCGAGCTGTTCGGCGTAGCGGCCCCGGGCGGCGTACGAGTGGTTGCGCAGCGCGGCGTGCGCCGTACGGCTGTCCGGGCCGGCGCGCAGCGCCGCCGCCAGCCGGTCCGGTTCGGCGGCCAGTGCGGCGGCGAAGTCCAGCGGCTCGGCGCCGTACGAGCGGGTGTGCAGGTAGTGCGAGTAGGCCCGCTCGACCGGGTCGCGCAGCAGGGCGACGAACCGGGCTTCGGGCAGGGCCGCGGCGACCCGGGCCGGCACCTCCGGGTGGAAGAGGTAGTAGGGGCTGGCCTCGAAGGTGCGCTCGCCGGGGCCGGTGCGCGGGAAGTGGGCCCGGTACCAGCGGGTGCCGCGCCGGTGGTGCAGGGTGAAGTACTGCAACTCCTTGCCGGTGCCGGTGCGGATTCGCGGGTGTGCGGCGAGGTAGTGGTAGAGCGAGGTGGTGCCGCAGCGCTGGCCGCCGATGACGAGGAAGTCGGGCAGCGCGCCGACCGCCCCGGGCACCGCCGCCCGCGCGTACGCCCGCGCCCCCCGCACCCCCCGCCGCGCGAGGTCCACGAGGCCGCGCCGCGCCGTCACGCCCTCCCTCCCGCGATCTTGCACTTGTCGCCCGACAAAGTGGACATAAGGGGGAGATATCTGCAAGATCGCGAGGAACTCACGCGGTGGCCTCCTTGCGGCGGCGGCGGATCAGGGTACGCAGCACCATGACGTCCTCCCGGCTGAGCCCGAGGGCGAGAACCACCCCGAGGTAGGTCACCACGACGGCGGCGAGCCCGACGACGAGCTGGACCGGGCCGCCGGGCAGCAGCCACCGCACGACGAGCCCGGCCAGCAGGGCGGCCACCCCGGCGGCCAGCCCCTTCGCCATGCCCGTGGTGAACGGCAGGGCCTGGATCAGACCGCGTACCTGGATCACCCGGGCGATGTTGACCGCGGCCAGCGAGGCCGCCCACGAGGCGGCCGCGCCGACGATGCCGTACGCCGGGATGAGCCAGATGTTGAGTCCGATGTTGAGGACCAGGGCGGCGAGGTTGTCGTACATGTTGACGGCCACCCGGCCGGACATGTTCAGCAGCGTGCCGCACGGGCCGGTGGCGGCGTTCACCAGCTGCCCGGCGGCGAGGATCATGGTGACGGCGGCACCGGTGGTGAAGTCGCCGCCGAAGATGCGCAGCAGGTCGGTCGGGAAGACCAGCAGCGCGACGAACGCCGGCAGCGACAGCCGGACGATCCAGCCGGTGACCGCGCCGTAGCTGCGCCGTACGTCGTCGAGGCGGCCCTGGTGGTAGAGGTAGGCGATGTACGGCCCGAACGCCGCGTTGATCGGCGCGAGCACGAAGATGGCGACGGTGACCAGCCGGGTCGCGACGTTGTAGACGCCGATCTCGTCGCTGCCGAAGAAGCCGAGCAGCAGCGTGTCGACCCAGATCAGGCCGGTCGACGACAGCGACGACACCCAGCTCACCGTGGAGAAGCTGAACAGTTGCCGGGGCCGGTAGGCCGGTTCGGCGGGCGCCACCTTGCGCAGCATCCTGGCCAGCGCCAGCACCGCGAGCGCGGCGGCCGACCAGGCGGCGCCGACCAGCGCCCAGAAGGCGCCGACCACCCCGCCGCCGAGCACGAGGGCGAGGGCGGTGAGCGCCAGCCGGGCGCCCGGCTCGTAGATCTGGCCGATCAGCGTGTACGGCCGCTGCGTACGCCAGCCCCGGGTGGCGGCGAGCGCCGCCTCGCAGATGGTCAGCGCGGGCAGGGTGAGCGCGACCAGCCGCAGCGGGGTGGTGAGTTCCGGGTCGTTGAGCATCCGGGCCAGCCAGGGCGCGGTGGCGGCGAGCCCGACGGCGATCACCGTCGACGACACCGTCGAGATGCCCAGCCCGAGCCGGATCGTGCCGCGGATGGTGGCCGGGTCGTCGTCGGCGAGGTGTACGGCGACGAAGCGGGTCAGCCCGGCCCGGAAGCCGGACAGCGACAGCAGCCCGAGCAGGGACAGCATGGCGTAGCCCTGGGCGTAGCGGCCGACCTCGGTCATGCCGAGACTACGGGCCAGCAGCAGCATGATCAGGAAGACCGCGCCCTGGCTGAGGAGCGCGCCGACCAGGTTGAGGCTGCCGCCCCGGGCGATGCCGCGGATGTGCCGGTCGCCGGAGTCGGCCGGGTCGTTCGGGGTGCCCGTCGGGGCGGCCGGGGCGGCGGTCACCGGTTCGGTCCGCGCCGGCCCGGTGGGGTGGTGCCGGCCGAGCCGATGGCGGGCAGGGTGACGGTGTCGTCGTCGGCGACCGGCCGGCGGGCGCCGGGTACGGCGGGTCCCTCGGTCTTGCCGAGCGGTACCGACCGCAGCGGGCCGCCGGCGACGCGGCCGGTGGCCGGCCGGGCCGCGCCGGCCTCCGGTTCGCCGGCGGGGGCGGTCGCCGGGGTGGCCGCGGCGGGAGCCGGCGTGGTGCGCTGGCGGGAGAGCAGCTCCAGCAGGGCGACCAGGACGACCGCGACGAGCAGGCCGGCCGCGCCGACCGGCAGGGCGGTGCCGACCAGGCCGCGCATCCGCGACACCGGGGCGGCCTCGCTGATGCTGGTCGCCTGGGCCGGGTCGGCGGCCTGGAGTTGGGCGTTGGCGCCCTGCAGCGCCTCGCGGGCCCGGGCCAGGGCGCTGGTCGCGGCGTCCCGCTGCGCCAGCAGTGCCTGGTAGTCCGGCAGCTTCGGGCCGATCTCGTCGAGCCGCTTCTGCCCGGCGGCGATGGCCGACGCGGCCGCGCTGGCCCCCCGACCGTTGCCGACCGCCTGCATGGAGAGCTGCTGCTGCCGGAGGGTGGCCAGCTCGTTGAGGGTGGACTGGTAGATCTTGTCCGGCTGGGAGACCTTGTTCTCCTTCTCCCACTCGGTGATCGCGGTCGTCGCCGCGGCGACGTCGGCCCGGGCCGCCTCGACCTGCTGGGTGGCGATCGCGACCTGGGAGGAGAAGAGGAACGTCAGGGCCCGCCGGGTGGTCGACTCCAGCACCGGTACGACGGTCGCCCGGTTCGGCGCGGTGTAGGACAGCTCGAGCTGGCTGCTCGCGCCGACCTGGTCGACGGCGATGCCGTCGCGCAGGGCCGCCGGCCGTACGCCGGTGTCGGCCGAGACCTGCTCGACGACCCGGGGCGAGGTGGCGGCCGCGGCGAACGAGGCCACGAACTGGTTGGCGGCCTGGGTGCCGGTGTACTGCTGGGCGGCGCTGCCGCCGACGAGCGCGGGCGCCGCGACGTAGGCGGTGCCGACGTACTGCTGCGGGGCGAGCAGCACGATGGCCGCCGCCGCCCCGGTCGCGACCACCGGTACGGCGACCAGGATCCACAGCCGCCGACGGGCCACCCGCAGGTAGTCGACGATCTCCACGCTTGCGCTCCCCACTCGGATGTGCGTTCTCAGGTTGACGTTCCGCCGCCGCGCCCGGCCAGCGCCGGTACGCCCGGACCGGTGGCCGGCGCGGCACCCGCCGGGGTACGGGCGACGGCGCTCGCCGCGGCGGCGAAGGCGAACAGGTACCACAGGGTGACCACGTTGGAGATGACGTTGGACGCGGCGCTCACCGCGACGAACGCCACGGCGCAGCCGGCGAAGCCGACCGCGATCCCCCGGTCGAGGCTGCCCGGGGGCGCCCGCCGCAGCGCCTGCCGGGCGGTGTGCAGGGTCAGCACGATCATGGCGAGATAGGCGAGCAGGCCGAGCACCCCGGTCTCGACGTACGCCCGCAGGAAGTCGTTGTGCGGCTTCTTCGCCTCGGCGGTCTCCCGCTGGGTCATGTTCGGGCCGATGCCGGTGACCGGGTTGCGGTTGGCCAGCGTGACGATGTCGGTCCAGTAGGCGACCCGCCATTCCAGCGTGTTGCCGGTCGGTCCGCCGCCGACCGACCGGGCCTGCGTGATCTGGGCGAACCGTTCGCCGACCGCCGGCAGCAGCGCCACCCCGGCGACGGCGACCACGACCAGCCCGACGAGCATCCTCCGGCTGCGGTGCAGTACGGCGACCACGACCAGCCCGATCGCGGCGCCGAGGATGGCGCTGCGGGTGTTGGTCAGCAGCAGGAAGCCGAGCGAGGCGGTGAGCAGCACGGTCAGCGCGACCCGCGACCGGCGGCCGAGGAAACGGTGGATGCCGAAGCCGAAGATGACCAGGAACATCAGGTAGCGGCCGAACGTGGTCGACTGGCTGAACGGCCCGCTGATCCGGGTGAAGCTGCCCTTGACCTCCGACGGCGGCTGGCCGGCGAGCGACATGACCACGGTGTAGCCCAGCGCCAGGACCAGCGAGGCGTAGCAGGCGAGCAGCACCCGGCGGGCCGCCCGGGTGTCCGGGATGAGCTGTTCGAGCACCACGAACATGACGACCACGGTCAGGATCCGCAGCGCCTCCAGCAGGCTGGCCGTCCGCTGGCCGGCGCCCAGGGCGCTGATGAGGCAGGTCGCGCCGACCAGCAGCATGGCCAGGCCGAGCGGGGAGCCGCGCAGCCGGCCGTTACGGCGAAGCTGGGCGGCGAGCCAGAGCCCGGCGGCGAGCAGGAAGAGGACCGCGAGCAGCGTGGACGGGTCCATCGCCCGGGTCGCTTCGCCGCCGCCGGCCCGGCCGGCCGTCGGGCCGCTGAGCTTGAACAGGTCGACGCAGGAGCGGACGGCGAGCATCAGCAGGACGTACGCGGCGAAGCGGGTGACCGCGAGCGCCGCCACCAGCAGCCCGGTGACCGCGGCCAGCGGCAGGACCACACCCATCCGGTCGCCGCCGGCCATGGACAGTCCGGCCACCACGGCGGTCGCCGCGGCGACCAGCGCGGCGAGCCCGGTCAGCACCGTGCCGGTCCGCCCGGGACGACCGGGGTCGCCGGACCGGCCGGCGCGGGCGGAGTGGCCCGTCCGGTCGACGCGGCCGGGGTCGGTGCCGGACGGGGCCGGGCGCGCCGGAGCAGCCCCGGACGGCGGATCACCGCCGGGCGCCCCCCGCAGGGCCTGCCGGTCGCCCTCGTTCATCGGCTCCACACCTGTCGTGCCACCAAAGCCGAATCAACCTATCCCGGCCGGGCTGCGTCCGATAATGGGCCGATATGCCGATCCTGCCCACTTCGAACGGGTCACCCGGCGGTGCCGGCTCCGGCCGCCGAACGGGTCGCGCGGCCCCGGCGGCGTACCGGGCGGGCGAGGTCGAGGTACAGCCGTTCGAGTTCGCGGGCGGCGCCGTCCCAGGTGTACTCGGCACGTACCCGGTCGCCCAGGTCGCGGGCGCCGACGCGTTCGGCCGCCGGGTCGGCCACCAGTCGGGTCAGCGCGGCGACCAGGCCCTCCTCGTCGCCGTCGGCGAAGAGCCGGCGGCCGGGGCCGTCGTGTTCGAGCACCTCGACGTGCGGCGCGATGTCGCTGGCGACGACCGGCAGGTCGTACGAGGCGGCCTCCAGCAGGGTCAACGGCAGCCCTTCCAGCCGGGACGGCTGCACGAAGGCGGCGGCGTTGCTGTACAGCTCGGCGAGCAGGTCGCCGTACGCGAACCCGGTGAACACCACGCGCGGGTCGCCGTCGGCCTCGGCGCGCAGCCGGGCGACGAAGTCGTCGGAGAACGACGAGCCGCCGACGATCGCCAATTTGAGGTCGGTCTGGATCCGGCGGAACGCCCGGACGAGCAGGTCGGCTGCCTTTTCCGGGACCAGTCGGCCGACCAGCAGCAGGTAACCGTCCGGCGTCAGTCCGAAACGGGCGGTGATCTGGCGGGCGGGTAGCCGGCGGCCGGCGGTCACCCCGTTGGCGATGTAGCGGGCGGAGGCGCCGAAGTGGGTGTCGTAGTGGGCGGCCAGGCCACGCGAGACGGTGACCCGTTCGTTGGGCACGTGCCCGCTGAACCAGTGCGCCGTGTCCAGCACCGTACGCGCCAGCCGGCCCCATTTCGCCCGCTGGTTGTCCAGGCCGTGCACGGTGAGCACCACCCGGGCCCGGGACAGGTAGCGCGGCAGCGGGGCGACCAGGCCGGGGCCGAGCCCGTGGTAGTGCACGATGTCCGGCCGGTCGCCGATGGCGGCGAGGGTGGAGGTGGTCGAGTGCACGATCGCGTCGAGGTGCTTGCTGGCGATCGTGCGGACCTGGCGCAGCCGGACGCCCCGGTAGGCGTCCATCGGCACCGAGCCATAGCTGGGCCGGCAGTAGACGGTCACCTCGTGGCCGAGACCGACCAGGCGGCTGGCCAACTCCTCGACGTGGCGTTCGATCCCGCCGTACGTCGCCGGCATGCCCTTCTGTCCGATCATCGCGATCCGCAGCGGGCGCCAGCCGGGGTCGGGCTCGGGCCGGGCCACCGGCTCGCGGGTGGACCGCTGGCGCGGTATCGGGCGCAGCGGTGATTCCATGCCATCCAGATGTGAAATGAGGGCTTGTCGATCGTATTGATCGAGATTGGCCGCGCCCAGATCGTGGATGACCACTGTGCCTCCCTTTGACGGGGCGTTTCGCCAGGACCGCGACAGTCCTGCGGCCGAGATCACCGTCCCCTGCGCAGGGACGCTAGGTCATGAACAAGTTGTTGCGCCAGACGTGCCGGACGAATGTCCATCACGCTGTGACCAAGTGCCGGAGACATCGATCGAACAGCGGCTCAGGGTCGTCGATAGCAGGGTTGTGCAGGTGTCGGAAACCGCCACTGACCTGCTCCGACATCCGTCGCAGCGGGTCGCGGCGAGAGCCTGGCGAAGACCGCGGTGAGCGGTCGTCCCGACCGTCACCGTCACCGCTGGCGGTCGACCACGGAGTGGGCCAACGCGGCCAGCGCGGCCCGTGCCTCGGCGGCCACCGGGGCGTCGGCGAGGGCCGCGAGCGCGGCGTCGCCGTACACCTTGATCATCTGCTCGATCCGGTCCAGCGCGCCCGTCTCGACGATGATCGTGCGCAATTCGGCCGCGCCCTCGGCGTCCAGTTGCGGGTTGCCGAACAGCACCCGCAGCCGGGCCGCCTGGGCCCGGTCGGCGCTGTCGCGGGCCAGTGCCATCATCACCGTCGGCTTGCCCTCCCGCAGATCGTCCAGTATGGACTTTCCGGTCACCGCCGGATCGCCGAAGACGCCGAGCACGTCGTCGCGCAACTGGAAGGCGTCACCGAGCGGGTCGCCGAACGCGGCGTACGCGTCGAGCAGTTCGGGGCCGGCGCCGGCCAGCCCCGCCCCGATCTGCAGCGGCCGGGTCACGGTGTAGCGGGCCGCCTTCATCCGGATCACCGTCAGCGCGCTGGCGACCGAGCCGTCCCCGACCCCGGACACCAGGTCCAGGTACTGGCCGGCGATCACCTCGGTCCGCATCGCGCAGTAGACGGCGTACCCGTCGTGGATCCGCTCGGCGGGCAGCCCCGACTCGTGGAACATCTGGTCGGCCCACGCGGCGCAGAGGTCGCCGCAGAGCAGTGCGGCGCTGCGGCCGTACGCGCCGGGGTCGCCCCGCCACGACAGCCGGGTGTGCAGGTCGGCGAAGAGCTGGTGCACCGACGGTTCGCCGCGCCGCTGGTCGCTGCCGTCCATGATGTCGTCGTGGATCAGCGCGAACGCGTGGAACAGTTCCAGCGCGGCCGCCGCCGACACGATCTCGGGCCGGTCGGGCTCGCCGGCCCCCCGCCAGCCCCAGTAGCAGAACAGCGGCCGCAGCCGCTTGCCGCCGGCCAGCACGAAACGGCGCAGGGTGTCGAACACCCCACGGGGCGCGCCGTCCGGCCAGTCCGCGTCCTGCCGGTCCAGGTAGCCGGCGAGCGCGAGGTCGCAGCGGGCCCGCAACTCGTCGAGGTCGGTGTCGCGCACCAGTTCGATCGTCATCGGGTCACCTCGTCCCCACCGCCGGTGGGTCGCCCAGCCCGGCCAGGTGCAGCAGCAGCCCCTTGACGTCGGTCGCGGCGAAGTGGTCCCGGGCGGCGGCCGGGTCGGAGCAGAGCAGCACCGGCCCGTCGAGCGGATCGGCGGGCAGTCGGCCGTGCGAGCCGCGGACCGCCCGCGCCCCGGCGTCCAGGCCGACCACGTTCATCAGGTAGCGCATGCCGGTCTTCTTGCGCAGCAGGGCGAGCGCGGCCCGGCCCTTCGCCGCGCCCGGATTGGCCGGGTCGAAGAACAGCTCGGCCGGGTCGTACCCGGGCTTGCGGTGGATCTCCACCAGCCGGGCGAAGTCCGGGGCCCGGGCGTCATCGAGCCAGTAGTAGTAGGTGAACCAGGCGTCCGGCTCGGCGACCAGGACCAGTTCGCCGGAGCGCTCGTGGTCCAGCCCGTACGTCTTCTGGCCGTCCCGGTCGAGCACCTCGGCGACCCCGGCCAGCCCGCCGAGCAGCTTCGCCACCACCGGTACGTCGGCCGGGTCGCGGACGTAGACGTGGGCCACCTGGTGGTCGACGACGGCGAACGCCCGCGACGTCCACGGGTCGAGGTATTCCATCCCGGCCTGGGTGTAGACCCGGAGCAGCCCCTCGGCGCGCAGCAGCCGGTTGACGTCGACCGGCCGGGACGCGTCGGTGATGCCGTACTCGGACAGCGCGACGACCGTGGCACCCCGGGCGGTCGCGGCGTCGAGCAGCGGGCCGACGGTCGCGTCGAGTTCGGCCGCGGCGGCCGCCGCCTGCGGCGCCGACGGGCCGAACCGTTGCAGGTCGTAGTCGAGGTGCGGCAGGTAGGCCAGGGTCAGGTCCGGCGAGTGGTCCGCCATGATCTGCATGGTCGCCTTGGTGATCCAGGCCGTCGAGGTGATGCCGGCGTTCGCGCCCCAGTAGCTGAAGAGCGGGAACGTGCCGAGCCGGCCGGTCAGCGCGTCGTGCAGTTCCGGCGGGTCGGTGTAGCAGTCCGGGTCCTTGCGGCCGTCGGCGTGGTAGACCGGGCGCGGGGTGACGGTCCAGTTGACGTCGGCGCCCATCGCGTACCACCAGCAGACGTTGGCGACCGTGTAGCCCGGCTCGACCCGGCGCGCGGCGTGCCAGAGCTTGTCGCCGCCGACCAGCGCGTTGTGCTGGCGCCACAGGAAGACCTCACCGAGGTCACGGAAGTACCAGCCGTTGCCGACGATCCCGTGCCCGGACGGCGGCTCGCCGGTCAGGAACGTCGACTGCACCGAGCAGGTGACGGCCGGCAGCACGGTGCCGAGCGAGGCCCGGAACCCCGCGTCGGCGACCGCCGACAGCCGGGGCATGTGGTCGAGTAACCGGGGCGTCAGGCCCACCACGTCGAGGACGAGCAGTGGCTTCACGCGGTCACCTCCTCGGATCTGGGGGTGTCGGACAGTGTGGAAAGGCCCAGCGCGAGCAGTTCGTCGCGGGCGAAGGCCAGCTCCGCGGCGATGCCGGCGGCGAGCTGGTCGGGGGTCCCGGGACGGTGCGCCGCCGGCAGCACCCCCCAGGTGTACGTCTCGACGTCGAGGTGGTCGCAGCCCGCCGCCGCCCCGCCGACCAGCTCGCGCAACGCCTCGCGCAGCACCGGCACGGTGGCGGTCAGCGGCGCCGCCGGGGCGGCGTGCAGCGGCACGTGGTAGTGCACCCGCCAGGGGCCCGGCAGGCCGACGTCCAGCGCCTCGTCGAGGTCGTCGGTGGCGCCACCGCCGGCACCACGGGTCTGGTGCAGGAAGCGCGGCTCGACGTAGTCGCGCAGCACGTCGGCGTGCCGGTCCGGCGTCGCCGCACCCAGCGCCGCCGACACCTGCACCTTGACCACCGGCAGGCCGGCGCCGCGCAGGGCGGCCAGCGCGGCGGCCGGCTCCTCCCAGGCGCAGGCGAGGTGGGCCAGGTCGACGCAGACCCCCAGCCACTCGGTGTCCACCGCGGACAGATGCCGTACGGCGTCGGCGGTGGTCTCCACCACGCAGCCCGGTTCGGGCTCGAACGCCACCCGGATGGTGCGTCCGGTGTCGGCGGCCAGCCCGGCCAGCCCGGCGGCGAGCGCGTCGAGGTTACGCGCGCAGGCGTCCGCCCGCCCGGTGTCCCACGGCTCGCGCCACGCCAGCGGCAGGGTCGAGATCGAGCCCCGGGCCGCGTCGTCGGGCAGCAGGTCGGCCAGCACCCGGGCCAGGTCCAGCGTGTACGCCAGCCGGTCCGGGGTCGTCCAGTCCGGGTGGTAGACGGCGTACTTCACCACCGGGTCCTGGAACGAGGCGTACGGGAAGCCGTTGAGCGTCACCACCTCCAGCCCGCGTACGTCGAGTTCGTGCCGCAGCCGGCGGCGCAGCCGGGGCTCGGCGGCCAGTTCGGCGGCGACCGGCGCGGCCAGCCACAGCCCGAGCCCGAGCAGGTCCGTGCCGAGCCGTTCGCGCACCGGCAGCGCGTACGTGTCGAGTTGGGCCACGATCCCGTCGAGGTCCTGCGCCGGGTGCACGTTCGTGCAGTATCCGAGATGGACGGTCTGGCCGTCGCCGTGCCGCAGCCTCATCAGCTTCCGCCGCGCTTGATGGAGCTGCCCTCGAAGGTGTCCGCGGCCGGACCGAGGTCGGACAGGTCGAGCCGCCCGGACTGGCCGTAGAACTCGACCGGGTTGCGCCACAGCACCTTGTCGACGTCGTCGTCGGTGAACCCGGCGGCGAGCATCGCCTCGCCGGTGGCCCGGGTCAGCAGCGGGTCGGAGTGCCCCCAGTCGGCGGCCGAGTTGACCAGCACCCGGTCCAGCCCGTGTTCCTTGAGGATCTCGACCATCCGCGGCGGCGACATCTTGGTCTCGGGATAGATCGAGAAGCCCATCCAGCAGCCGGCGTCGTGGACGGCCGCGACGGTGACCTCGTTGAGGTGGTCGACGACCACCCGCCCGGGCCCGATGCCGGACTCGGCGACGACGGCGAGGGTCCGTTCGGTGCCGCGCGCCTTGTCCCGGTGCGGGGTGTGCACCAGCGCCGGCAGCTCGTACTCGACGGCCAGGGCGAGCTGGGCGGCGAACGCCTCGTCCTCCTCCGGCGTCATCGAGTCGTAGCCGATCTCCCCCACCGCGACCACGCCGTCCTTGTCGAGGTAGCGCGGCAGCAGGTCGAGCACCGGCCGGCAACGGGGGTCGTTGGCCTCCTTGGGGTTCAGCGCGATCGTGGCGTGGTGCCGGATGCCGAACTGTCCGGCCCGGTACGGCTCCCAGCCGATCAGCGAGTCGAAGTAGTCGGCGAACGAGCCGGGGTTCGTACGCGGCTGGCCGAGCCAGAACGCCGGCTCGACGACCGCCCGGACCCCGGCGGCGGCCATCGCCCGGTAGTCGTCGGTGGTGCGCGACGTCATGTGGATGTGCGGGTCGAAGATACGCATCACGCCTCATTCCTTGCGTCGGTGCCGGCCGGGCCACCGGCGGGTGCGCCGGCGGTGAGCCGGGCCAGCAGGTCGACCGCGTCGGCGGCGACCTCGCGGCCGGCGGCCCGGCGCTCCTCGACCAGACCGCCGAGCATCACGGCCAGCTCGGCGTCGGCACGGGCGTCGAGGTCGTCCACGACCGCGAGGGGCAGCCCCATGAACACGCACTTCAGCACCGCCTGCCGCCACGCCGCCCGGTCCAGGTGCCGGGCGTACGGGCCGACGGCGGCGGCGACCAGCCGGGTGTCGTTGGTACGGATCGCGTCGTGCAGCAGCGGTACGGCGGCGGCACCGACCGGCAGCAGCGGCAGCGCCTTCAGCACGGCCCGCTTCTCGGCGGCGTCACCGAACCGGTAGAGGGTTTCGGCCCGCTCCGCGACCAGGTCGGCGGGGAGCGCGGCCAGCAGCAGCGCGCGGGCCGCCTCGTCGGCACTCCAGCCGGCGGTCAGCGGTGCCCGGCCGACCCGGCGGCCGGCGGCGGCGAACAGCCGCCCCACCGCGCCGGGCTCGCCGGCGGTCCGGTCCAGCGCCTCCGCCAGCCAGCCGCCGCCGGCCGTACCGGCGAGCGCGGACCGCAGGTCGTCGAGATCCATCACCGCTCTCCTTCCAGGGCCGCCGCGCCGGCCCGGACCGCCCTCGCCGGCCGGCCCCGGGCGGCGCCGGCGGTTTCGGCGGGCCGGCGCGGGATGCCGGCGGCGCGTTCGGCCCGGCGCAGAAACTCGATCGACCGGGTCGCGACCGCCGGCGCCGCGTGCGAGTGCCGGGGCAGTTCCACTGCGACCAGGCCGTGGTAGCCGGCGTCGGCCAGCGCCCCGAGCACCGGCGGGAAGTCGATCTCGCCAACGCCGAACTCCAGGTGCTCGTGCTCGCCCCGCCGCATGTCGTCGATCTGCACGTTCACCAGGTGGTCGGCGACGGCGGCGACGCAGTCCGGCACCGGGTCCGGCTCCAGGCACCGGCAGTGTCCGATGTCGAGGGTGATGCCGAAGGCGGCCGGATCGCCGAGGGCGGCGCGCAGGGCCCGCCAGCCGGCGATGTCCTCCACCAGCATCCCGGGCTCCGGCTCGAACCCCAGCGGTACGCCCGCCCCGGCCGCCACCTCCACCATCTGCCCGCAGCCGTCGACCAGCCGCTCCCAGGCCAACCGTTCGTCCACCTCGGACGGTCGCACGCCGGCCCAGAACGACACCGCCTCGGCGCCGAGGTCCGCGCCGATCGCCACCGCCCGGCGCAGGAACTGCAACCGCAGGTACCGGTCGTCGTGCAGCAGGGTCGGCGCGTGCTTGCGCCACGGGTCGAGCAGGTAGCGGGCGCCGGTCTCGATCACCACCGCGAGTTCGAGGTCGCGCAGCCGGTCGGCGACCTCGGCGACCTGCCGGGCGAGATCGGGCGCGAACGGGTCGAGATGGTCGTGGTCGAGGGTGAGCGCCACCCCGGCGTAGCCCAGGTCGGCGATGACGGCGAGGGCGTCGGGCAGCCGGTGGTTGGCGAACCCGTTCGTCCCGTACCCGAACCGCAACTGGCCGCCCGCCCCGAGTTCCTTGGCGGTCATGCCGCCCCCTCGCTCCGCTCGGTGACCGCACGACCAAGACTGAGCCTGACGATTCCCGCGCTCCGCTCGGTCATGTCGGTGACACCATTCGGGCCAGGCGGCGGCCGAGCGGGGCGGCGGCGGCCACGGCCAGCCCGGCCGTGGCGGCACCGGCGTGTGCGGTGAGCGCCCCCTGCAGGGCCGGCAGGCCGGTGATGCCGGCCCCGACCGCGGCCCGGATGCGGGTCGCCGACGGCTCGGCGGCGGCGCGGGCCTGGGCGCCGCCGTACTGGGCGGCGTACCAGGCGGCCAGGGCGGCCGGCACCGCGCGGCGCCACGCCGGCCGGCCGGGCCGGGCGCCGGCCGCGGCGGTCGCCGCCGCCAGGGCGGCGGTGCCGGCGAGCGTCGCCCTCGGCAGCCGGGGGTCGGCGCCACCGACCTCGCGCCGGGACAGTTCGGTGACCGTGTACGTGTGCGCGGCCACCGCGAGCGCCGCCGGCAGCGCCCTGGCCGGCCGGCCGGTGCTCGCGCCGAGCAGCACGTCGAGCCCGCGGCAGGCGGCCATCACCGCCGGCCCGGCCGCGGTGTTCTTGGCCCCCAGGTCGTACGCCCACACGGCGGCGGCCAGCGGCCCGGCGACGGCGAGCGCCCGCCGGCCACCGCCGAGCGCGGCGAGCCCGAGTCCGGCGGCGGTCAGCCCGGCGGCGATGCCCAGCGCGGCGGGCGCGGAGACCCGGCCGGACGGGATCGGGCGCTCGGGGCGCTCGATCGCGTCGAGGTCCCGGTCGGCCCAGTCGTTGCCGGCCATGCCGGCCCAGTAGAGGCAGACCGACGCGCCGGCCAGGACCGGGGTACGCGCGTCGAGGGTGCCGGCCGCGGCGGCCCCGGCCACCACGTCACCGGGTACGGACAGCGCGGCCGGGGCGCGTACCAGGTCGACGAGATCGCGCAGCAGTCCCATCAGTGCTCCCCTCCGGGCAGCGAGCCGACGAAGTCGGCGAGGATCCGCCACTGCTCGTCGAGCGAGTGGGCGGTGGCGTCGATCGGGTCCTTGAAGAAGAACCCGAGTTCGGGCAGTGGCCCGTGCCGGCCGGCGGCGTGCGCGGCGGCGGTCAGCCGGGCCAGGTCGAGCACCAGCGGGGCGGCCAGGGCCGAGTCGCAGCCGTGCCAGGTGAACTCCATCCGCATGGCGGTGCCGAGGAATCCGGAGAAGGTGATCAGGTCCCAGGCGGTCTTGAAGTCGCCGATGTCGTCGACGTACTCGATCCGGGTGGTGCCCTGCGGCTGGTAGCCGAGGGTCTCGCCGAGCACCCGCTGCTTGCTCGCGGTCTTGGCGGCGTTGGCGGCCGGCTCGGCGAGGTTGGCGCCGTCGCCGCCACCCAGCAGGTTGATGCCGGACCAGGTACGGACCCGCAGGTTGCGCAAGGCGAACATCGGGGCGAGCACCGACTTGACCAGCGTCTCGCCGGTCTTGCCGTCGTGCCCGGCGTACGGCACGCCGTGCCGGACCGCCAGCTCGTGCAGTGCCGGCAGGCGGGCCCCGGTCGACGGCGTGAAGTCCACATAGGAGCAGCCGGCGGTGAAGGCGGCGTACGCGGCCAGCGAGCTGGGCGGCAGCACCACGCCGGGACGGGCGAGCGCCTCTTCCAGCAGCACCGGGTCGGCGTGGGCCGGCAGCGGGGCGGGCGCCGGCTCGGTGGTGGAGACGTTGACGACCACCACCTCGTCGAGCCCGTGCCGGGACCGGAAGTCGGCCAGGTCGGCGGCGATCAGTGCGGCGGTGCCGGCCTGGGTGTCGGCGGTGGGCAGCGGCCGTACGTCGCCGTCGACGGTGACGAGTTCGTCGTGCAGTGCGTCGACGAGCCGGGCCGGCACGACACCGGCGGCGGCAAGGGCCTCGGCCTTCTTCAGCAGGGGCGTATCGGTGATCTCGTGTCCACCGAGGACGAGTTCGCCCAGGGCCGGCAGCGCCGGGCTGCGCAGCCCGGGCAGCTCGGTGACGCAGCCGGTGGGCTCGGCCAGGCCGGCGCGCAGCGCCAGCCAACCGACGATGCTGGTCGCCGCGACGGATCCGCGTGCTCCGATCAGCCAGACTCCCGTACGCATGTGGTTCTCCCTTGCCTTCGCCGATATGCAAACCGGTCCGGTGCCGCCCGACCGGGTGATTCCGGCCGGCCGGCCCGGCCGGGAGAATTGGGCCCTGTCCGCCCGACCGGATCGAGGTGGCACCACCGTGACCGCGTCGACGTCGGCGTCGTCGACGCTGCCGCGGGCTCGATCGGCCGGGCGGACAGGGCATCAGCAGGCAGGGTCGGTCGGCGTCGCGACCCTGCCTCCCCCGCAGTGCGTCTTCCCTGTGCCGGCTGCGCGGACCGGTCGCGTTGTCGCCCTTGCGCAGTACGCCCATGCCGCCCTGGCC